>JBDHYH010000031.1:0-33208 GCA_039811325.1 Chitinophagaceae bacterium
AACAATAGATCAGTTGCAGCCTTTAAAGAATAACAGCGACCCGATGAATATTGTGGTAGGAAATCCTGACCTGAAGCAATCCTTCAGCAATAGTTTCAGTATTAACTATAACAGTTTTCAGATGATGAATGAACAATACTTTTTTACAGGGGTCAATTACAATACCACATCCGATCAGATCAGCAGTAGTTACCTTATCGATACATTTGGAAGAAGAGTCACAAAGTACATCAACGTAGATGGAAATAATTCATTCAATGTTTATGGCAATTATAACAGGAAATTGGGTAAGACCAGATGGCAAATCGGAATTTCTCCAAGCTTCTATATTTCAAAAAATACCAATTACATAAATGGTAAACAGAACGTATCGAGAAGCTATACCATCAGCCCCGAGCTGTCCTTCAGCAACCGGAACGTGGAGAAGTACGATTTCGAAATTAATTATTCACCTTCCTACAGTTCTTCCAAATCAAGTATCAGTACGGTTGCCGGTAAGAATTACTGGACGCACAATATAAGCACAGATATCAGATATACTTTCCCATGGAAGATAGACCTCGGTACCGATGTGGAATATGAATTCAGGCAAAAACTGAATGCATCAGATACGAAGAATCAATTAATCTTATGGAATGCCTATTTGGAAAAGCGGATGCTAAAGAAAGAGCAATTGTCTATCAGGCTTAGTATGCATGATATCCTGAACCAGAACAAGGGATATGAGCGCACCATCAATTCGAATGCGATTGTAGAAAGCAGGTACCTCACCTTCCAGCGTTATGGACTCATCACTATCACTTATAATTTTAATACAACAGGAACAGGCAAAGCCGGAGGTCCACCACCGCCTCCCCGTAGAATGTTCCGACGCTGATTTTTCAGTGAATCGATTTGAGGTACCTCATAGATGTAGAGATTAAATAAATGGATAACATTAAAATTCTGTCAATGAAAAATATTATTGTTACAACACTGATTTTACTTTTTGCGGGGAATGTGCTTGCGCAAAGCCCGATCCTGACAAAAGTGAAAATTGAATTCGAAAGAAAGGAAAATATCTCTGCTTCCAGGCAGGGAAGATTTGGCAGGGATAACAGCAGTACGGAAACCCAATACTCAAGTAGCTTTTACAGCTATGAATCTGCTGACGACAAATCTGTTTATAAAGCGATTCCCAAAGAAGAGAACAGCTATAACAGGGGATATTTTGGAAGAAATGATAATGATGAGAGTGTTATTTATATGGATTTTGATAAACAGGAAATAGTAGAGTTGAAAAAAGTCTTTGAGAAGAGTTATCTCATTACAGACAGCCTGCGGCAAATAGACTGGAAAATGACCAACGATTTTCGTGAGATCGCCGGATTCAATTGCCGCAGAGCAACTGCCGTCATTATGGACTCTGTATTTGTGGTTGCATTTTATACAGATGAAATCATTCCATCAGGCGGCCCGGAAGGATTTTCAGGATTGCCGGGAATGATCCTCGGATTGGTTATTAACCGCCTTCACACTACATGGTATGCTACCAAGGTGAATGTAACGGATGTAAATGTCAAAGACATTGTTCCGCCGTTAGCGCCAAAAGCAGAAAAGACTACACGTGCTAAACTCATGGCTGCTTTGAAAGACCGGTTTAAGGATGGTGGCGGTTGGTTTGGCAGTGGCGACAGTATGATTTGGAGCATCATGCTTTAGCAAAAAACGCGGCGTTCACTTAGTGAAACCTGTCGCTGCTGCTCTCAGCATTGGCGGTGCGAATTATCATTGTTCCCAAATAAATGGTTTCCGCCGCGGTAGACCACTTTTCACTTCGATGGATTTGTCAAAGTTACCGGCTGCAATCTGAAGGCGCTTACATTCTTGCCATTCTGCTGAGCAGGTATCCAGAGTGGCCCTTTTTCTATGGCATTTACTGCCACCTTTGCAAGAGTAGTACCTCTCATCGTTGTCGCCATGACATCGCTGACATGGCCATCCTTATCCACTATAAACTTTACAATGCAGGTTCCAAAATCATTTTCTGTGAATTGATCAATTGAACCTTGAACTGCTCTCGTAATATAGCTTGCCCATGCTGTGTTACCACCAGGGAAGGAAGCTTCCTTTTCCACTTTTGTATAGATCTTGTCATCATTTTCAGCCGGTGGAGCAATTTGGACAGGTTCATCTTTTACAACTTTTGGAGGAATGAATTTCACTTCATCTTTCACAATTTTTGGCGGCGTAAATTTTACTGTGGCAGTAGGAGGTGGTGGCGGTGGCGGAGGAGGTGGTGGAATATTGAATCCCCTGCTCTCTGCTTCTTTCAGAGTGATTTGTTCAGTAGAACCATCATCATACTTAATATCAGCAAATGGCTTTCCCCCCGGAGTAACAACATCTAATGACACGATCTTCTTGCCCCGGTAATACACCAGTGGTGTAGTGTCTTTCGCACCATCATTCATTGATTTCATTGTAACATCAGTAACAGAAGTACTGTCTTGCTGAGGTGTTTCATTATTAGACTTCACTTTGCAGGAAATACCTGCAAAGATCAGCGTGGCAATGGGTAATGCCATTACCCTCGTGAGATAATTCACTTTTGAGTTTTTGTTTTTCATGATCATGAGTAATCTTCTTTTTATAGGTGAATGAAAAAAATTATTAGTAATTGAAAACTGTCTTCCGGCAAATGCTGACGAGAGTATCATTTCAGCAAGTGAATGGGAGTCGCCTTCTTTCAAAGCTATTTTGTCCGCAACAAATTCATGGATCATACTTAATTCTTTCCTGATCAGCCAGAAGAAGGGGTTGCACCAGAAAAACCAAAGTACTGCATTGATAAATAGTTTGTCGTAGGAATGCTTTTCAGTGATATGCGCCATCTCATGGTTAAAAATTTGTTTTCCCGGATTGGAATGCAGATCAATTGACGCATTCCAGAATATGGAATTGAAAAAAGAGAACGGCGTTCCCTTGCTATTGGTATTGAAGAAATTGATTCCTTCGATTCTTGTGCTCGGGTAACGTTGCTTTATTTTGCGAATTCTATTCAAACTACTGATAAATAAAACCAGCAGAGTAATAGAAATCGTACCATAGACTGTATAGAGCATCCAATCCCAGGCAGGCGCACCACTCTTTCTTCCGATCTCTATTATTATTTCGTCCTGCATAGTAAAGGACTGCAACATCTGCATTGCTGCCCCGTGTTCCCCACCAGCCAAAGGATTTATCCGGATAGAGACCAGTGGCAATACAATAGACATTACAACAGTAAGTAACAGATAAAAACGATTCCACTTATGGAATATCTTATCTCTGAGTGCGAGGTAATAGTATCCGCACATGATGCCTGACACTATCAGCATTTTTAGAAGATACCATGCGAGGACTGTCATGATGATAATTTTATTTATTGATTCAGCCTGCCAACCATTTCCATAATTGGTAAAACTTTATTTCCCTTTTTTTAATTGTTTCAGCAGCAATTCCAGGTCTTTCACACTCAGTTCGTTTTCTTTAACCATTGAAGAAACGATGTTGCTGAAAGAACCGTCAAAATATTTGTTGACCAATTGCTTCACACTGCCTTTAGAATATTGTTCCTTTTCAATTAATGGATAATACCTGTGCATTCTGCCAAATACTTCTATTCCCACAAACTCTTTCTCAACAAGGATTTTCAGGATCGTAGCCACTGTGTTGTGGTGTGGTTTCGCTTTCCCGAATTCATTGACGATCTCGCGAAGAAAACCGCCATTCAGCCTCCAGACGATCTGCATTACATCTTCTTCTGCCCTGGTTAGTGTGTTCATGTTTATGTCTTGATTAGTTTGCAATTTCAAATGTATGACTAATTATTTAGTCAACAAACTATTTTTTTAGTCATTTAAGGCTTTGAGAAAAAGATGGTAGGTCGAAATGCTTTTTGGCTTGGGATTTGTCGCACCAAAATCAGTTGCACGAAAGTGGGAAATATTTTTGACAGGGATCACAAGAGTGCATTGGAGTATATTTGCAAAACGAAACCGGATCATTGAAAAGCAAACCATTGAGTCTTATTAAATCAATTTTTTTTGTGCAACGTGGATTTTTAAAAAGGGAATTTTTGAAAACAGGCACGTCATTGCTGATTTTTTCCCTGGCTTTACTGCATGGCAGTTCGTATGCTCAGTCGGATACTTCTGAAGTACGCCTCTATCAATTCAGTTTGCAGGATTGCATTGATTATGCCATCAGGAATCAGCATGATATCAGAAATGCAGTTTTGAACAATCGCCTCTCAGAAGAGAAAATCAAAGAGAGCACTGCTAAATTATTTCCACACGCTGACCTAAATGGTAGTTTTATAAACAACCTGAAATCGCCCACATCATTAATACCTGACTTTGCCAGCGGCGACCTCTCTAAAAAGATTCCTGTGCAGATGGGGTCAAAATATACTTCTTCATTCTCCGGGGAGGTTAATCAGACCATTTTCAACAGTAATTATTTTGTCGGGCTTCAGGCGTCGAAGGTGTTTCAGTCTCTGTCTGAGAAAAACATTGAAGCTACCATTATCAGCACAAGCGTAGCTGTTACCAAAGCATATTACAACGTACTCGTCAACAAAGAAGCCATCAGGATAGCAGGCGCTAACCTTGATCAGATCAGGAAGGCTTTGGCAGATGTTAAGGCGCGATACCAGGTAGGAGTGGCAGAAACAATTGATGTGAACAGGATACAGGTACAGTATAATAATGCTACGACTGGTTTGGAAAATCAGCAGGCTTTGATCACTCTGAGTCTCAGTCAACTTAAATTTCAGATGGGAATGCCTTTAAATGATTCATTGACGATCACAGAGGATGTCAAAGATTTCGAATCTGCTCCCTTCACAGTAATGGATACACTGAATTTTGATCCTGGACAAAGACCGGAATACCAGGCTCAGCAAATAACCACGCAATTGAATGAACTGGACTTAAAAAGTGTCCGGCTGTCTAACCTGCCAACAGTATCTACCTATCTGAATTACGGTTTCAATTATTTTTCTCATAAGTTTAGTACGCTTTACAGCAAAGGATATGGAAGTTCAGCATTCGGAATCAGCCTTAACTTTCCCATTTTTTCAGGTACGGAAAGATTGCACCAGATCAATGAATCAAAAATTACACTAGAACAATCAAAGAATGACCTTGCAAACCTGGAGCAAAGTATGAGGTTACAGGTAAAATCAGCTTACGTGCAGTTGCAAAACAATGATCGTTCATTGCAGACTCAAAAAAGTAATATGGAACTGACGCAGGGTGTATATGACCGGGTACAGTACAAGTTCAAGTCAGGTGTGGCTTCCAGCCTGGATTTATTGTCGGCCGAAAATGAATTGCAGCAGGCACAAAGTGGGTATATTGATGCCTTACTGAACGTACTCATGAGCAGGGTAGATGTACAGCAGGCATTAGGGAAAATTGGATTTAGGCGAAATTGAAATACTGCGATATGTCATTATTAAGAAAAAAAATATTGAAAATGAAACTCTGGTTTGCGATCATCGCTGTGGCTATTTTTATGATAGCATCCTGCAACGGGAAAAAAGATGCACAAGGTGCAACTACCGGGATGACGATGCAACCCATGGTAGTGGCAGTAACTGTACAACCTCAAAGCTACACCGTTTCAGAAAGTTATCCTGCCACCCTTGCAGCCAACACCATCGTCGGGTTGCGCCCGGATGTGAGTGGTTACATTGAGGGAATTCATGTGAAAGATGGAAGTTGGGTGACAAAGGAACAGGTGCTGTATGATATTGACAAGAGCCGTTTCCAGGCGGCATACAATCAGGCGCAGGCTGCATTGCAGCAGGCGAATGCAAACCTGGCACAGCAGCAACGCGATTACAAACGGTACGCTGACCTGTTGGAGCATGATGCTATCGCATCCCAGGTAGTGGATCAATCAAGAACTGCTGTACAGGTAGGTGAAGCAAATGTGGCAGCAGCAAAAGCAGCGCTGGCACAGGCCGCAACAAATCTGAACCATGCAGTAGTACGTGCGCCCATCACTGGTAAGATTGGTATTTCACTTCTGAAACTGGGTGATGTGGTGAATGCAGGGCAAACTTTGATCAATACCATTGTCAATGACAATCCGATCTATGCTGATTTCAATATTCCTCAAGGTCTCATTCCACAAATAAAAGATAAGGATGCAAAATTGAGTTATGAATTGCAGGTACCGGGTGGTGAAGCGACCATACCTGATGGAAGACTTTTACTGATCAATAACCAGGTAGATCCACAGTCAGGAACAGTTACTGTTAGGCTGGAATTTCCCAACGCCCAACAACTGTTGCAATCCGGGATGAATGCTTCTGTAATCATAAAGCATCGCGGTTCAGTAAATATGATAGCTGTACCTACAAAGTCATTGGTACATACGCTTGGAGAAACAGCAGTATTTGTAGTAAATAATGACAATGTGGTTTCATTAAAGAATGTGGAAGACGGATCGGTAATAGACAGCCTTACGATTGTACAGGGATTAAATGCCGGGGAAAGAATCGTAGTAGATGGATTGCAAAAATTAAAACAAGGAGATACGGTCAGGATTTCTAATCCAGTAGTTCCGCAGGCAGGGGATACCTTGCATAAGCAACAATAGTAAATTATGTATAAAAATTAAGAGCGTGCCGGTTTCAGATATATTTGTCAGGAGAAAAAATACTACGATCGTTATTGCTATCATCATCGTAGCATTGGGTATTATTACCATGATGGAGTTGCCGGTGGCGCAATTGCCGGATATTTCTCCCCCAACTGTTTCCGTCAGGGCTACCTATATAGGTGCCAATGCACAAACTGTAGAAGAAACAGTAACAACGCCGATAGAGAATCAAATCAACGGAACTCCGGGAATGATGTACATGTCTTCTTCCAGCTCCAATGATGGTTCTACGAATATCACCGTAACATTCAATATTGGAACGGATCCGGATATTGCAGCTCTTGATGTGCAGAACCGCGTAAACCTTGCATTGCCTCAATTGCCATCTGAAGTAACTCGTACAGGTATTACTGTTAGAAAGAGGTCGAATGATATGCTGATGGTATTGGCATTGAAATCACCGAATGAAACACACGATAAAGCATTTCTTGATAACTACCTGAATATATTCCTGGTACCAGAACTTTCCCGTGTAGAAGGTGTTGGAGATATTAATGCATTTTCGGGTGATTACAGTATGCGTGTATGGCTGGATCCGGAGAAGATGGCAGCCATGGGCATCACTTCATCACAAGTAATGCAGGCTATACAGGAACAGAATCAGCAGGTGGCTGCCGGGAGCGTTGGTGCTGCTCCTGCATTGTCTGTACAGGGCTTTGAATATAATATCAAAGTAAACGGGCTGTTATCAACTCCTGAACAATTTGCTGACATTGTAGTGTCTTCCAATCCACAAACGGGAGCATTGGTTCGTATCAAAGATATTGGCAGGGTATCCCTTGGATCATTCTCTTATTCCTCAGTTGTAAAGGCAGATGGTAAGAACGGTAGTGGAATGGCTATTTACCTGGATCCCGGCGCCAATGCCCTGGCAACGTCAGATCGGGTCATGGCCAGGATGGCACAACTCTCTAAATCATTCCCTCCGGATGTTCAATACCTTGTTCCTTTCGAATCCACTTCTTTTGTGAAATTATCAATCAAAGAAGTGGTAGAAACTTTATTGATTGCATTATTACTCGTGGCATTTGTGGTTTTTATCTTTTTGGAAAACTGGCGTTCTACGATCATACCCATCCTCGTAATTCCTATTTCCATTATTGGAACGTTTTTGTTCTTACAGCTTTTTGGATTCTCCATCAATACACTGACACTCTTTGGGTTTGTACTCTCCATTGGGATCGTTGTCGATGATGCGATAGTGGTAGTGGAGGCTGTGCAACAAAATATCGATGCGCACAAACTTTCCCCCAAGGCTGCAACTGACAAAGCAATGAGAGAAGTACAGGCGCCGATCATAGCTATGTCTTTGATCCTTGCCGCAGTATTTGTACCTGTTGCATTTCTGCCCGGGGTGAGCGGTAGGCTGTACCAGCAGTTTGCACTGACCATTGCGTTTTCGGTGCTGATTTCAGCATTCCTTGCGCTGAGCCTTACTCCGGCTCTGTGCAGCATACTCTTGCGGGAAGACAAACTCAACAAGAAATCGAAAGGACTCAATAAACTTTTCTATTATTTCAATTCCTGGTTTACGCGTACTACTGACCGTTACAGCAGAGGTGTGCGCTTTGCAATTCATAAGACCGGTGTCCTTGTTGCCCTGCTACTCGTATTGTTTGCAGCTACATTCATCTTGTTCAAGAAGGTACCTTCTACTTTTATTCCCCAGGAAGATATGGGAGGGCTTATTATTGCAGTTGAACTTCCGGACGCAGCATCGTCTGTGAGAACAACAGAAGTAGCAGCCACTATCAACAAGGTGTTATTATCAGATTCTTCGATCAATCATTATATGGCTGTAACAGGATTCAATTTTGCAGGAGGTGGTGCTAAACCAAATGCAGCTTCTTATTTTGTAAGCCTGAAACCCTGGAGTATCAGGTATGAGCGAGGCCAGGATATGAATCATGTAGTGGGTGGCCTCTATGCAAAACTTGGGGCTATCAAAGAGGCCAAGGTAGTCGTCATTCCTTCTCCTACTTTGAGAGGTTTTGGCACCACAAGTGGATTTTCTATTATGCTTGAACAACGCGGCGGCGGTACTGTGGATGCATTGAATTTGATTTTGCAGAAATTTCTTGCCGAGGCAAACAAGCGCCCTGAAATTCAGACTGCATACTCTTTCTTCAGTGCCTATACACCTCAATACAATGTAGAAGTGGACAGAGACAAGTGCAAGCAGATGGGTGTTTCCATTGGAAGTGTTTTCAGCGCCATGCAGACCTACATGGGCGGTGCATTTGTAAATAATTTCAATCTCTTTTCGCGCGTGTATCGCGTCATGGTGCAGGCAGATACCGCATTCAGGAGCAATATCAATGACCTGGGAAAATATTATGTACCTAATCAAAAAGGCGACATGGTTCCGTTGAGTGCATTGATAAAAGTGTCCATGGGCGGTGGGCCTCCCGTGATCAATCACTACAATGTATATCGGTCAGTAGAGGTAGATGGTACACCGGCGCCCGGATACAGTAGTGGCGACGCATTGAAGGCGTTGCAGGAAGTAGCGGCAGAAGTATTACCTTCTACATACAGCTATGAGTTTTCGAATATTTCATTGCAGGAAATACAGGCCGGCAATAAGTCGCTGATGATATTCATGCTTTCTATCTTCTTTGTATTCCTGTTGTTAGTGGCATTGTATGAAAGTTGGGCAGTTCCTTTTGCGATATTACTAACGGTACCGGTTGCGCTGTTTGGTTCTATCGTTGCATTGTGGTTAGGAGGTATTCAGAATAGCGTGTATTCACAGATCGGGCTGATAGCATTGATAGGGCTCGCGGCCAAGAATGCTATCTTGATTGTAGAGTTTGCCAAAGACAGGGTGGACGGTGGCATGGCTTTGATAAAGGCGACGATGGAAGCAGTCAAACTGAGATTCCGTCCCATCCTGATGACCTCATTTGCATTTATATTTGGCGTATTGCCGCTTGCATTGGCTACCGGCGCCGGAGCCGCGGCCAGGGTGAATATCGGGTTTACAGTGTTGGGTGGCATGCTGGCAGCTACACTTCTTGGGATCTATACGGTGCCAACGTTGTACGTGATGATTACACGATGGAGTTATGGGAAGAAATACAGAAAGAGATGGAAGGAGGAAGATGAAAAATAGGCAGTTACATTCTTAAAAGAAAAGCCTGGTGTTGAAGTTGATTTGTCTGCGATTTTTCAATTGCCGGTCCTGGTTATTGAATAAGCCCATGTTGACCAGAAGTTGTTGATTTTTTTGGGTCAATCTATTTTATGCTGAGACAAATATTCAGGGATAGACGAAAATCATATCCTGAGTCAGGAAAAGTATTGTTCAATGATCTGGTTCAGGAGACACGAACACGAGGTATGGCCTATTTCTCGTGCCAGGATAATGTGCACGCCACTGAATATTTGCCTTCTAAAACTAAAACACCCATCCCATGCCTGATGGTTCTGATTGCCTCCATAAGAGTAGGAAATATTCTTGAACAAAGAATAAATAGTTTTTGTGGTCTTGAAAAAAAATTAGCATAAGAGCGAGCAAATATGAAATGAAATATGGAAATTTTCGTTTCTATAATGTTTTAGTTGATTTGCGTTAATAAGTTAATGCATGGGGAGGGGAATGAGGCATACTATTTAATTTTTAATTTACTGACCTTTACATAAATATTACTGTACTATGTGCCCTCAATACAATTGCAATAAACAAAAGCGAGTACCTGTTCTTAAAATTTTTACCATTGCATGCATTCTCTTTTTTACTTGCAACCAATTCGGATTTGCCCAGGCGCCTGTGATCAGAAATTCAGCCCCTAAAACTTTACCGCATAGTACGAAACCGAAAATAAAGCCGGTTGCTAAGAACGAAAACCTGAAGATTTCTTCGAAAGTAGTTACAAATGCACTAAGCAGTTATTATTCATTATTAAATTTTGCAGATCAGCGTTCAAATGATTATGAATCACATGATCGCTCTAATTTCTACTTGGAACTTACAAAATGGCAATCAAAAGAAATCAGCGACTTGCCTGAATCAAAAAACTGGAGTAGAAAATTGTTATGGAGAAAAATTCCAAAAACGGCAGCCTATGGCAGATGGGAAATTTCCTTGCTTCCATTTCCTCCCGAAGAGGATTCAAAATTTACCGGAGTCATCCGTAAAGGTTTAGTTGAAACAAAGGGAGCAGATTCTTTATTTTTTACACTTAATTATTCTGATGTTGAAGAAGCGAATTTAATAATTAAGCGGAATGCCAATAATAGCAATAATGGAAATATAAAATTAAAGAACACTACTGTTCCTGAAAACCAGGAAAACCAACCACGGGAAAAAACAATTTACCAGGATATTAAAAATGATAAGGCTGTACTATCACAATTTCAATTTGAAACTGACGGGCCAAGAAAATTTTATATCCGCATTGTCCCATTGGACGAGAGAAAAATGCCTTTGAGAAAAATTTCAAACGATATCGTTATGCAGGAGGTGCGGGACAAAGCCTTGGAGCCACCTCCTCTTGCACTATACTATGATTATGTCATCACGGATATTAAATATGTACCGGTTCATTTTCCTGATCCTAATTTTCAAAACTGTGTCATAGTTACAGGATATAATGATTTGAATGCCCCTTCTTTTTTTCAGCAAATGAAGGATGCTTTTCCTATTGGCAGGACTTTCTGCCCCGAACCACCTGAAGACAAACCCTGGTATGAGAAGGTATTTAACAGTGTTACAGGGTTTATTAAGAGTACCATTGATGGCGCTGCCAATTTCTACAACAGTACAAAACAATATGTAAAAGATAAATTCAAAGAGTTGAACTGCCATGCCAATGGCACCATCACCCTCATTAACCCGGTTTCAAAACTGCAGGAAGTAGCCGGGCCTGATGTTTGTGAAGCTATTAGTGGTGCTGCATTTGACTATGGCATGGTCGCAGTAGGTATTCCACCCACCTTGCCAAATTCCGATGATCTTACTAAAATGGCTGAAGGGCAAATTGTGGATTTGGCTTGTGATAAAATAGAAAGCGAAACAGGTGCACCTGTTCCTGAATTTGCAAGAGAGCAAATACGCAACCAGACGCATGAATATTTAACCCAACAAGCAAGCAAAGGAACAATCAATAGCGGTGGATATGTCAACTTTAAAGCCCACCCATTGGGGCAGTTTCAAACAGCTTATTTGCAGGTGGAAGTAACCCGTGTCTCTAAAAAAAGCCCCCAAAAAGGTATTGTAGATTTTCCAGTAAGTGATTATACATCCCGAACTCTTAAAATATACGATGATGTAAAGAAGAAAAGTGAGCCTCTAAATGTTTTTTTTAATTTGTTTGAAAAAACAACAGGGTATGTACCTTACCTGGAAAATATAGGTGATAAAACTATTGTGTACATAATATTAAAACCACAGGATAGCTATGCGCATTATGATGTTTACCCTAATAAAATAAATGGGATAAGAAGTTACCCTACAATACAGGAGTATCCACCTGATCCTACTTATGAAGGCAATGCATATACAACCGGGTTTCAAATTTTATGTGGTAGAGGAAGTACAACCAAATTTAATTTTGGATTAAAAAAAGCAGATGCTGTTAATTTAGTTTTTACTAATAATTAAACTCCACTGGCGCAGATATGCAGCATTGGCTCTTGTGTGATGGATTGTCTATTGCCGTGGGGCGTAGTGCCAAAGTTTACTTTGGTGGTCAGAGAATTTTGAAATTAGTAGGTTTACCGTATTGGACGATGTAACTCAACGGCACAGGACTTGTTCCGAAAATCGGGATACGCTTACGTACAAATCCGGCACTGCATATCTGCGCGAGTGGGAGAAGCGGTATATGTGAGCTTGTTTTGCCATCCTGGATTTCTGTTTTCTGCAATATCTGTAACGAAAAATTTACCTTCCAAATCCAAACGGAGTATCATAGTTGTTAAAAAGGTAAGAATTTCTAAGTGTACTAACTTCTGGTAATAGATTTCCTCTGTCTCCTAAATTTATGATAAGATAATGCTCGCCCATATTTTCATATTTATCATTAAGTTGATAAAGTTTGAATGTCAGTTGACTGTTTAATGCAGGTGGGTGTGTTGAAATAAGAATGTTTTCGGCAATGTCAATGTAACGATCCCAACTTTTTTCCTCTTCAATTACCCTGTCTTTATCTGCTTGGGCCTTTACAATTCGCCCTAAACGGATACTTTCAGGCGAAACAGTTGTTTCCAAAAAGTCACCAAAGAGTCTATCTTTTTTCAAAAGTCTTTCAGAAAAAGAATTTCCTGCTTGTCCTATATAAAGTAAGCTGTCTTTACCATACGCATAGTGATCCCCGTAAATTTGATACAAGCCGCAATCCCATTTTTCTTTCGGTTTTTCTTTCCATTTTTCTATAACTTCCACTTTGAAATCTATTTTTTCCCATTCGATAACTATAATTTCAACTTTTCTTTCCATTTTTTTGTTTTTAAGTTATTAACCCATTGTCGGCAGGAGCATTTTTTCAGCTTAGATAACATCCAACCTCAATCATGATACTATCAAAATTGAAATAGAATCCGAAACTATCTCTGATTTTTCGCGGCTCTTGCCCTACGGTGATACCTCCGTTTTTCAGCGTGTCATAAGTTCTGGTTACTGCTTCTTCATTTTCCAGCATAAAACCAATATGAAAAGCATTTGGGTATGTTGCCTGCCCGTTCTTGTCGGTCATCAGTACAAGAGTAAAATCACCTGTTCCCTTTAATATTGCTACAATGTGATCTCCTTTGATGTCTTTGCACTTAAAACTAAAATACGTTTCAAATAAATTTATTGCCTCTGCAACATTTGAAACGACTAAATTGATATGATTCAATTTCATTTCCATTAGTCTGATTATAAATTGTTTTTCTTATTCTATCGTCAATGCATACACTGCAAATGATGCCAGCCAGTGCTCGCCGGCATAGTCTCCACTCGCGACCTGTGGCAGTGCGGCAGTGAGATGTTGATTCGCTATTTCAAGTAAGTGCTGATTATTGATCGCGGCAGCAATGCCTTTCAAACACCAGGCACGGCTAAGATTAAGGCCATCCAAATGAACAAGTTTACCATCACTCCGGTCTTTGACAATACCCGGAGCCAGTTTGAAATTTTTGTCAAACAACTGTGGCAAAAATTGATGCAACCAAACCACATATTTTTCTTTGGACAACACTTTGCGCATCAGGTCTGCCTCTTCAAGGCAGGGACTTAGGAAATCGCTACCGCCCGGCTCCCAACTGATCGGGCAGTTCTTGTCGCTGGCATAAAATCTTATGGCGGCCTTGTCAATCGCTTTCGACAGCGCGGTGTCTTTTTGATGTATGGCATAGTCGTGCATCATGCTGAGTCCAAATGCGAGATTCGTATGTTCACCAACCCTGATCGGATAAACTAATTTGTCGAGGTAGTCAACAGTGAGTTTTGAAAGATGAGTGGTCAATGGCTGAATTGCGGCAGCCCATCGCTTTGCATCCGGATCGTTCCATCTGAGCAGTTCGTCCTGCAGTTCTAACAGCCATGCCCATCCGTAAGTTCGTTCGAAGGCCTTGTTGTCGGGAGATTGAAATACTTTTAATTCCTGCTGTATGTTGGCCACAGTAAAATGCTTGTCGAACAATGCACGGATCTGCACAGCCTGGGGCAACGAAGGATATAATTTCAGCAACCTTACAAGCATCCAGTGTCCGTGCACGCTGCTGTGCCAGTCGAAACAGCCGGAGAATGCAGGATGATAATTTTTGGGAGCAGTGATCCAGGTGGAATCGCCAAAGGTGATTCCTGGTTTGTATGGGTATTCTTTTTCAGCGCAGCGCAAAGGCAGGCTTGCAAAGTGGGTAGCGCCGGTGGCGGTTAAAACTAATTGATTTCCGATCTTTTTGTAATGCGGTTCTTGTGCAGTTGCATGGCCTGCAATTACCACAAGGAGCGCGAATAGGAAAATATTTTTGTGCAACATCCTGCTTATATTTATTGCTAAAATTACTGTTATTTCTACGCCGCAATATACCATATCATCGATTAACGAAATGGCTCTTCTTGTTTCTTTTGAAAACAGGATCGATGAAAGTATTAATGCACAAGTGTTAGCATTGAAGCGTTCCTTCGAACTGCAACCATTTACGGGCTTGGTTGAATTGGTGCCTGCTTATGCTTCTCTCGCGATATTTTTTGACGTGGGTGTGGTCAGGAAAAATTATACGAAGTATCAGACCGCATTTGAATTTGTAGTGGAGTACTCAAAGCGGTTGATTGATGGAATGGACATCAATACGGCGGATCGACAAAATAGGACCATCGTGGTACCTGTGTTATACAATGGTGAAGACCTCCATTTTGTTGCGGAACATCATCATCTTCCAACAGATGAAATCATTCGCATTCACACTTCAAAGGTGTATCGCGTGTTTATGACCGGGTTCTTGCCGGGTTTCGCCTATATGGGCAAATTGGATGAACGCATTGCTACACCACGGTTAGCAGTGCCACGCACCAGGGTGAGTGCCGGCGCTGTTGGTATTGCAGGATTTCAAACGGGAATTTATCCGATAGCGTCTCCCGGCGGATGGCAGTTGATCGGGCAGACTCCTGTTAAGATTTTTGATGCGCGTAAGGAAAACCCTTGCCTGTTCAAGGCCGGAGACAGGGTTCAATTTGTACAAATCACAAAGCATGAATTTGAAAAATTGAATGAGTATTAAGATTATAAAACCAGGTGTGATGTCCACGTTGCAGGATGCGGGAAGGCCGGGGTACCGGAGCATCGGCATTGGAAGCGGTGGCGGTATGGATTTTTTTGCAATGAAGGTTGCTGGTTATTTGTGCGGAAATACAAATGATGGGGCGGTAATGGAAATTAATTTTCCGGCTCCTGAAATCTTTTTTGAACAAGATGCCATTATTGGTTTGGCTGGTGCTGACTTCAGCGCCGCGATTGATGATGAAGCCATTCCTTCATGGAGAGCAATTTATATTAAAAGGGATTCTTTACTAAAATTCAGAAGACCTGTCCGGGGATCAAAAGCTTATGTAGCTGTGCAGGGAGGATGGAATGCAGAAAGATGGTTGGGCAGTTGTAGTACTCATTTGAAATTGGGAATTGGAGGACATCATGGGCGTTCATTGCAAAAAGATGATCGCATTGGATTCGAAGCCTGTCCAATTTCATTTGATAAAAGCAAGATACTGCCGTGGCAAATTTCTGAACAAGAATTAGCACGCATTTACAAACCTTCGAATATCAATCGTTGTACTCGTGGTCCTGAGTATGGTTTACTTAATGCTGCGGCAGCAAAAAATTTTACAGAGCAGCCTTTCGAGATCACACTCCAGAGTGACCGGATGGGCTATCGATTGAGCGGGCCTTCACTATCTGGTCTTGAACCTATCGAATTGATTTCTTCTCCTGTGGATGCCGGCACTATCCAGTTATTACCAAATGGTCAATGCATTGTTCTGAAGGCAGATCATCAAACCGCCGGTGGGTATCCCAGGATCGCATCTGTGATCAGGGCTGACATTCCAAAACTTGCACAGGCCGTTCCGGGAAATAGCATTCAGTTCAGACTTGTCGGATTAGCTGAAGCTGAATCTGAATTATTGGCAATCGAACAAGTACTGCAGGAAATCAAAACTGCTTGTTATCTTAACTTGAAAAATTATGCGGCACGAAGTGGATATTAATTGTGATATGGGCGAAGGGGCAGGCAACGAAGCGTTGCTGATGCCTTATATCGATTCGGCAAATATTGCCTGCGGTTACCATGCAGGCGATATGGCTACCATGAGAATGGTTATAGGCCTTTGTATCAATCATGATGTCCATATCGGCGCACATCCTTCATTTCCTGATCGGGAAAATTTTGGAAGAACTGTTATGCATTTACCAAAATCAGAGATTTACAAGATGGTGACAGAGCAGTTACAATCGATTGATAAAATTGTAAAAGAGCACAATGCTGTTTTGCATCATGTAAAACCTCATGGCGCGCTTTACAACATGGCAGCCAAAGAAACCGGAATTGCAGCAGCAATTGCTTCCGCTGTAAAAGATTTTGACGCTTCACTTATTTATTATGGGCTTTCAGGATCAGTGATGATTGATGAAGCAAAGAAAATCGGGTTGCAAACTGCGAATGAAGTATTTGCCGACAGAACGTATCAAAACGATGGATCGCTGACACCAAGAACAAGAACGGATGCATTGCTTCCCGATGCGGATGCCGTAATAAAGCAGGTGACAGGATTGGTCAGGGAAAGAAAAGTACTGACGACAAGCGGGCAGGAAGTATTTTTAGATGTGGATACTATTTGTATTCATGGAGATGGTGAGCATGCAGTTGCGTTTGCACAGGCGATTTACAAAACTATCAATGAAAAATAAATCATTTTTAAGCGGGCCACTGATGGGAGCTGCATTCCTGATGGCAACATCAGCAATTGGTCCGGGTTTTATCACACAAACAACAGAATTTACAGAGGTACTAAAAGCAAGTTTTGGTTTTGTAATCCTGGTTTCTGTACTGATGGATATAGGCGCCCAGTTGAATATCTGGCGCATTGTCAGCGTCAGCAAATTATATGCACAGGATGTTGCGAATAAATTGCTGCCAGGTTCAGGATATGTATTGTCTATCCTGATTATTTTCGGAGGCATCGCATTTAATATCGGCAACATTGCCGGTGCAGGGCTGGGTTTGCAGGTGTTGACCGGATGCGATGTGAAGACCGGGGCAGTTATCAGTTGTGTGATTGCAGTGTTCATTTTTGTTTTCAAAGAAGCCGGAAAAGCGATGGATACTTTTGCAAAATTACTTGGCTTTGTGATGATCGCACTTACACTTTATGTGGCATTCCAATCTAACCCGCCGATGGGAGAGGCTTTGATCAAAACTTTTGTTCCAGACAAAATCAATGAAACGATCATCCTCACCATTGTGGGTGGTACGGTAGGCGGATACATCAGCTTTGCCGGTGCACACCGGTTACTGGAAGCGGATATCAGCGGACAGGAGCATGTAAGAAAAGTTTCGCAAAGCGCTGTTTCCGCGATACTGATAGCCTCCATCATGCGCGTCATTTTATTCATCGCTGCATTAGGAATCGTGTGGCAGGGCATTGCACTGAGCAATGGAAATCCCGCGGCTACTGTATTTGAAAGCGCTGCGGGTACATTGGGTTATAAAATATTCGGACTGGTACTGTGGAGTGCGGCGATTACCTCCGTCGTGGGTTCTGCCTTTACTTCTGTGACCTTTGCAAAATCATTACACACTTCTGTTTCCCAAAAATTCAGGTATTATATTATTGGGTTCATTGTTTTTTCAACCATTATCTTCCTCTTTATCGGTCAGCCGGTGAAGGTGTTGATAGCTGCAGGAGCAGTCAATGGATTCATACTTCCTTTTGCGCTGGCGCTGATATTGCTTGCAGCATATCGAAAAAATATTGTCGATGATTACCGGCATCCCCGTTGGCTATCTATCGCCGGATGGATAGTCGTTGGGACGATGGCCTACATGGGTATTTTGTCGATTGTGCGATTGGTATCCTGATTTGCCCGAAATTTTTATCTCGTAAATTTGCAGGATCATGACTAAATTATCTGTCAACATCAATAAGATTGCCTGGCTGCGCAATGCACGGGGCGGTAATGTTCCTGATGTAATTCAGGCTGCCATCGATATAGAAAAATTTGGCGCAGACGGCATTACCGTGCATCCGCGTCCTGATGAAAGGCACATCCGCTATAAGGATGTTTATGATTTGAAAAAAGTAATCACCACAGAATTCAACATAGAAGGAAATCCGCGCGAGCAAAAATTTATTGACCTCGTACTTGCCAATAAACCTCACCAGGTAACCCTTGTGCCCGATGCCGAAGGGCAGTTGACCTCTGATCACGGCTGGGATACTATTCGGCACAAGGATTATCTGAAAGAAATTATTGCCACCTTTCAATCAGCAGGGATTCGTACCAGTATTTTCGTAGATCCGTCTGTAGAAATGATTCGACATGCAAAAGAGTGCGGGACAGACCGGATTGAATTATATACAGAAGGCTATGCTTCGGCCTTTGGCAAAGGTGAGCAACAAACTGCAATAGTGCCTTTTGTTGATGCGGCAAAGGCTGCAATAGACTGCGGATTAGGTATCAATGCCGGGCACGACCTTGATATGCATAACCTGCATTTTTTTGCACAAAACATTCCCGGACTGATGGAAGTGTCTATTGGCCATGCATTGATTTCAGATGCACTCTATTATGGGTTGGAGAATACGGTGCAGTTGTACAAAAGGCAACTAAATTAGCGCAAAGCCGTCGGCACCGCAGGTCAGACGGCGGATGTAAACTTTGCAGGTAAAGCTTAGAAAGCATTTGGATAGAACCTTCAAGGTTTCTTCTTAAGGCAGTTCTATCACCTTGCAATTCTTGATTTCTTTACCATCTATATCAATGGTTACAAGCGTTTTCACCTTATGCCACCCCTGTCGGCCTGCTGCTCCGGGATTGATGTGAAGGCAATGGATTTGCTGATCGTACATGATCTTCAAAATATGTGAATGCCCGGTGATGAATAATTGTGGTTTGTGAATCAACAATTCTTTTTTTGTTGCTGCATTGTATCGCGGCGGATATCCGCCAATGTGCCGCATCATCACCTTAACTTTCTCGCAATAGAAGATTTGTTGCTCAGGAAATACCTTTTGAATTGAAGGCCCGTCTATGTTTCCATAAACTCCAGTTAATGGTTTGAATTTTGAAAGTTGTTCGGCCACGCCTTCACCAAAATCTCCGGCATGCCATATTTCATCGCAGTCTTTGAAATAATCAATCACAGCCGGATGCAGATAACCGTGTGTGTCTGAAATGATGCCGATGTGCTTCATTTTTTTTGATGATTTATTTGATCTAAAGGTTTTATGAAAGTGATTCAACCAAAGAATAACTAATTTTGAATATAAAAATCATGAAAATGAGTCGGGCAATTTTAATGAAAATCGAGGAACCTAGTGATGAAATCCTGGCAAAACTAATGAAAGAAGTAGCTTTTGATGCGAAAAGGAAAGCGATGGATTCAGAAAAGCAATTGTCAGATGAGATTAAAAAATTAGTTCAAAAGGCATCTGAAAAAAGATTATGGATACGTTCCTGAAGAAACCTATTTTAATTGTTATTGCTGACCTTACACAGGTTTCCTAAGCCTAAATTCAATATTCTTATTCCATTCAAATCTGGGAAATCCAACTTTGAACTTTCTTAATCAAATACTACATGAAAGCATTTATTAATGCAGATATTTTTACAGGAGAGAAAATTGTCAAAAATAAATCACTGCTGATTCAGGATGAAAAGATTATTGGAATAGAAGATAGAGTAGAATTTCCTGCAACGACTGAAATTATAGATTGCAAAGGAGGGCTCCTCACGCCCGGATTTATTGATTTGCAGATTTACGGTGATGGCAATTATCTTTTCTCTGCTCAGCCCGACGGGAAGTTACTTCACAAAATGGCAGAAAGGCTGGTACGGAAAGGTACCACTGCTATCTTTATCACCCTTGCAACCAACAGCTATGATGTCTTTGAAGATGCCATGAGCGTAGTGCATGCATTTCCGCATCCTGTAATCAAAGGTGTACATCTCGAAGGCCCATTCATCAATCCGGAAAAACGGGGAGCACATATTTTGAAGTACATCAAAATACCGGAAGTAAGTGATGTCCGTCGATTAATTAATAATGGAAAAGGAACTTTAAAGATGATGACCTTAGCTCCGGAACAGTGCAGCCCGGCGGTGATCAGGTTTCTTTTTAAAAATGATATCTTGTTATCAGCGGGGCATAGCAATGCATCATATAAACAGGCAACAAGAGGATTTGAATTGGGGATACAGACCTCCACCCATTTGTTTAATGCCATGTCGCCATTCAAACACCGGAACACCGGTTTGCCCGGGGCAATATTCTTAAACAAACATGCCATGGCAAGCATCATCGCTGATGGTATTCACGTTGATTTCGAAGCTGTAAAAATTGCAAAGCAACTAATGGGCGAACGATTGTTTTACATAACAGATGCTGTTGCTGCCACAAGCATTGGACCGTACAAACACGTGAAAGGTAAGAATAGGTTTACATTGCCCGATGGTACACTTTCGGGTTCGGCGCTTACTATGTTGCAATCAGTAAAGAATGGCGTAGAGAAAGCAGGAATACCGTTAGATGAATCGTTGAAAATGGCAACAAGTTATCCTGCAAAACTGGCTGGTTTTTCTAAAGAAGGTAGGATAGCCAAAGGCTATCAGGCAAACCTGAACTGCCTTTCAAAGGATTTGAAACTGAACTTTACAGTATTCAATGGAGAAATGGTTCATTAAAGTATTGTGATGAAAAATAGTCGATTCATTAATTTTTCCTTCATTCCAAATTGCCGGGGCTTCCTCAAACGGAACTCAATTCGTGAGAAGCAAAGCCTTGGCTCCGATGAGGCGAGCAAACTTCAAATAGAAGAATATACTCTGTTGAGGGTTTGCTTCATTTCGCTCGCCATGACCTGTCTTTTTTTATTGTTTATCGGTTCCAACGGGTATGGACAAACGAAATTTACCTGGTCGTACGGTGGTATCATTCGCGGCGATCAGTCTGAGAAAAAAATTGCACTGATTTTTAGTGCTGATATAGACGCCGAAGGGTTGGGTTTTATCGATAGTACTTTCCAGGCTTTGGATGTGAAGGGTTCCTTCTTTTTTACCGGTAACTTTCTTAAGAGAAAAAACAACCGGAATAATCTAAAGAAGTTGTTGCAACATGGCAACTATGTCAGTTCCCACTCTTATGGCCATTTGTTGTATTGTGACTGGACGAAGCGAGATAGCCTCCTGGTAAGCAAAGAAGTATTTGAAAAGGACATGAACAAGTCATTTGCAATGCTTGGGAAGTTTGGAATTCGAAAACAACATGCAAAATATTTTCTGCCGCCTTATGAATGGTACAATGACAGCATTGCTGGTTGGGCATCAGAAGTTGGATTGCAGGTGATCAATTTCACTCCCGGCACTTACAGCAATGCCGACTATACTACGCCCGACATGGGCAAAAGGTATCTATCTTCAGATACAATTTACAACCGGATCACCAGGTACGAACGCAACGATCCGCATGGACTGAATGGTTTCCTCTTATTAATTCATGCGGGGACGGCTCCAGCGCGCACTGATAAATTATACCATCGTCTGCCTAACCTGATTGAATACTTCAGAAATAAAGGTTACGAATTCGTCAGAGTAGATGAATTATTAAAAAATAAGTAGTTGATTTGCCGCTTTGACAATTAATGATGAAGGAAAATTTGCCTCCCGGTATTCTGAATACAAGACAACACTTTGAGATTCTTGATGGTCTGAGAGGTGTGGCAGCATTTGCCATAGTTATTTTCCATTTTATGGAATGGGTCTTTCCTGACATCAACAAGAATTTTATTGGTCATGGTTTTTTGGCAGTTGATTTTTTCTTCTGTCTTTCAGGCTTTGTAATCGGGTATGCTTATGACGACCGTATTGGAAAAATAGGAATTGGGTCGTTTTTCAAACGGAGACTGATACGATTGCATCCGTTGGTGATATTCGGATCTGTATTGGGCTTATTAGGCCTTTTTCTCGATCCTTATGCAGCACCTGTCAGTTTCGGTATTGGCAAACTTGCTTTGCTATTTATATGTTCACTTTTGCTCATTCCTCTTCCCATCATGGAAGAACGCTTCTTCAATAATTTTTCTTTGAATGCTCCGGCCTGGTCGCTTTTCTGGGAATACATTGCCAATATAGTTTATGCTTTCATTCTTTATCGATTGGGCCGTCGTTCACTTTTTGTATTGACAATTCTTGCTGCTGGCGGTATTTGTTTTGTGAGTTATCGCGCAGGAAACCTCCTCGGTGGATGGTCAAAAGATAATTTTTTTGATGGAGGTGTGCGTGTTGCTTATTCATTTTCAGCAGGGCTGCTTATTTTTCGTTCTAACTGGATAATTAAAAACAGGCTTGGATTCTTAGGCCTGGCTACTTTGTTGTTATTTGCTTTTATCATGCCAGGTTCAGACTGGAACTGGATAACTGAACCGCTGGTTGTGATTTTCTATTTTCCGTTGTTGGTTGCTCTTGGAGCTGGTTCAACGTTGTCATCTCAATGGAAAAAGATTTGTCGATTTTCCGGTGACATTTCTTACCCGCTCTACATGACACACTATTTCGCGATTTGGATATTCGGAAGTTATTTTACAAATAAAAAACATGAAGCAGGCGAGCTAACATTCGTTGTGATTGCCGGAGTTGCCTTGCTGGTTGTCTTTGCATACCTGGTAATGAAGTTTTATGATATACCAGTAAGAAGATACTTGTCAAAGAAAAGATTGCAGGCAAGGCAGAATCAAAATTAAGGCTTGAAGGGCCAGTAGAATAAAAAATTTAATTCGGATTTTTGGATAATGCCTGATTGTCTTTTGATATTGCATCACTATTGCCGTCTGCCCCGATAGCTATCGCGGGTAGCTGACGGATAGTGAATTGTTTTTCTTTGCGGCTTTAGCCGCATTTGGAATAATGATAAAAAATGCTATTACTGATTTGCCGGAGCCATTCCTTTATTTGCCAATTGGCCGCAGGCAGCATCAATATCTTTGCCGCGGCTCAGGCGCAATCTTGTATTCACACGATGTTTAGCGAGGTAGTCCATAAATTTCTGAATAGCTTCTCTGTCCGGTTTCTCAAATGTTGCATTATCGATTGGATTGTATTCTATGACATTGATTAATCGTACCGGAATTTTTCTGTAAATCTTTATCAGGTCATCTGCATCTTTTATGCTGTCATTAAAATCTTTGAAGAGAATGTATTCGAAAGTGATGTCATTCTTCGTCTTAGCATAGAAATAATTCAAGGCTTCTACCAGCGAATCGATTTTGTTAGATTCATTGATCGGCATGATCTGACTTCTTTTTTCATCGGTAGCCGCATGCAATGAGAGTGCCAAATGAAAACGTACATTATCATCACCTAATTGACGAATCATCTTTGAAATCCCCGCAGTAGAAACAGTGATACGCCTCGGACTCATAGCCAACCCATCATTTGAAGTAATGCGTTCTATGGATTGCAACACATTCTTATAATTCAGCAATGGTTCTCCCATTCCCATATACACGATGTTGCTCAGCTTCTTTCCATAGGTTTTCATAGCCAGATCATTCAGCCATGCTGCCTGGTCATATATCTCATCAAAGTGCAGATTACGCTTTCTTTCCATTGTGCCTGTGGCACAAAACTTACAACTGAGACTGCAACCTACCTGTGAACTCACACACGCTGTCTGCCTGTCATCTGCCGGAATGAGTACGCCCTCCATTAGGTTTCCATCCGATGTTTTGAATCCGGCCTTCACCGTTCCATCGCTGCTGTGTTGTGAAGTGTACAGAGAAATGGCCGGTAATGAAAACTCCTGCCTCATCAGTTCTCTTGTTTCTTTACTGATATTAGACATGTCATCAATATCAGTCGCATGTTTTTTCCACAGCCATTCCCAGGCTTGTATTGCCCTGTACTTCTTATCTCCCTTTGAAATAAACCATGCTGTCAGTTCTTCAAGCGAAAGTGTTCGTATGTTTTTGAGAGCCATGAAGGTTCGTTGTTCGTTATTCGAAGATCGTTATACGAGTAGTGGAAAACGGAAATCGGACAACGAAATACAATTAATAAAAAAAAGGCAAGTTACTTACATCGCACCGCTCAACCGCGTTACCCTTGCTACCTTCCGGTCCTGGGGGAGTTGAGCAGGAGCTGGTCGTATAAGACTTGCCGCTGCAAATATAAGATTATATGCTTTTGATTTAAGTATCGGACACAAAAATGCGGCTGAAAAATTTGTGAAATCTCAGCCGCATTACCCAAAATATAATTCGTTATTGTTTGTAAAAAGTTGTGGACTTTCCGTTGGCGCGGATGTAATAAATTCCTTTTGGCAGCACGGATACATTGAGCTCTAAACGTGTCGGGCTGGCAACTGACTTCTGAATAGAAGCATTTACATTCTGGCCACTGGTTCCGAATATTGATATGTCACTCAGGGTTTCTGCATCTCCTTCCAGGGTTAGAATTGTTTTTACCGGGTTAGGGTATGCTATCAGCCTTGCATTGGCTGAGGTTGTCTTTACCATGTTGACTTTAGATACAGACATCTTACCATCCAGGTCAAACTGTGCTAATCTGTAATAAGATAGTCCGTCAATGGGGAAATTGTCTTTGGCTGAATAAGATTGGATGGCATTAGTAGTACCCGATCCCTTCACAGTTGCAATTGTTTCCCATGTATTACCATCCTTTGAACGTTGTAATTCAAAGCGGTCATTGTTTCTTTCAGTGGCGGTCTTCCAGTTAGCAACGACATCATTTGAGCGATCTAATGAAGTACTAAAGGATATTAATTGTATAGGCAGCAGTTTCACAGCTTCGAGAACTATGTCGTCAAAGTAAGCATCTACTGAAGAGCCATTGTAAGAATAACTGCGAAGTGTGATGCGCACCCTGCGGGTACCCGGATTAGCTGTAATACTGGAGAGGTATTGTGTCCAGACTCCTACATTCCTTGTAATACCAGTGTTGTAGGAAGCCAGCAGTGCATTTGATGCGTTGAAATACTCAACCTTCATTTGGGCGCCATCCGCAGGACTTTGGTTATACACCTGTATATAGCCCGAGAAATTAAAGTTGAGGTTACTTGCATCGATATCGGCTGCATACGATGATACGTTAATGTCCTGGTATATTTCACCATTGACACTACCACATCCTGAAAAGAAAAAATAATTTCCGCCATGAGCGGCAGGGAAACCATTTTGGTTACCTTGAATATGCCAATCAGATGAGCCATAGCAATCAGATCCTTTGGATACTATGGTCCATCCGGAAGTAGCGGGTGATTCGCCACCAGGGTTGACAATGAGATTCTGCGTAAAGGCACTTTGACTTATCAATAGAACAGCCAAAAGCTGGGGGTAAAATTTGACTTTCATAAAAAACAGTAGTTAATAGTAATTTTACTGCTAAGAAAGGGGTTATTACCAGCAGGTCAAAGCTTTTCCCACCTCTTTTCGGTAATTGTACGTATTTTAACGACGAAATTACCGCAATTGCCTGAAGTCATCCCTCGTATAAGTACCAGGTTCAGCATGGTCTCCCGCCTGGAATTGGAAGTTTACGAACTTCACCTTGCTGAGTTCTGTCAGGTTAAAAACAGCGGTAGCCATATAATTATATGCTCCTGTACTGCCTAATTCTTCAGTAAGTCTTTTGCTACGGGGTATGCCTATATAAATGGTATCATGAGAAACCCTGGAAAGCACAAGTTGAATATCGGGATAAGTAAGATTGAGTGCTTGTATTAATGACTGGGGGGTTAATGTTGCAACGGAGTCATTGTCCGGTTTTTTTAATTTTTCTCTGTTGTTATTTCCTTGTTCTACTTTCCAGAGAGAGGGTATATTGGTTACGCTCCTTGCCAGGTCTGCAGAATCAACTACTGTTTCTGTTTCAGTTACAGTATCTGTTTCTACAGGTTCGGAATCAGATTGATTGGAGGAATTACAGGAAGGAAATGAAATTATGATTATAAAAAAAAGGAAATATAGTTTTTTCATACTGAAGGCGGTTTACGCAAACTTATTTTTTTATAAGACAGGCTGATGTCAAATATATTACAATGTTTGTTTTGTGGCAATTTAAGGATTTGTGACTTGGATATGTACCTGGGAGCAGTTGAGTTTAATTGAAGGTTATCACCAGAGTGGACTACCAGGCTATTGATAGAGGTAAATTGGATTTAATCACTGGTAAAGGCAATGATCAAAATACCCCTTTGGTGTAATTTTCAGAAAAGCTTATCAATAAGTTCTTACATTTAATACCTCCAAAAACTTTCCACTAAATGAAAAAAGCAATTCTATTGTTGGGCATTCTGACAAGCACCATTTGTTCTTTAGCCCAAAATGCAGACAGCACCTGGTTTGTAAATAATTATTTGAAGGTGGAACAATATATCCCCATGCGGGACGGTACCAGGCTATTCACCTCTATGTATATCCCAAAAGACACAGTAAGCCGCCATCCTTTTCTGATGACGAGAACACCTTATTCTTGCAGTCCTTACGGAACTAATGCTTTTTTTCCTGTATGGAGAAGCTATAAAATGCAGTATGCAAAGAATAATTACATTTTCGTCTTCCAGGATGTGAGAGGAAGATATATGAGTGAAGGTGTATTTGTGGATGTAAGGCCATTTAATAAAAATAAAAAAGGAAAAGAGTTTGATGAAGCAAGTGATACTTATGATACTATTGACTGGCTTGTGAATAATGTGAAAGGAAATAATAAGAAAGTGGCTGTAACCGGTACTTCCTATCCGGGATTCTATTCCACAGAGGCAGCACTGAGCGGGCATCCATCACTGGTTGCCGTAAGTCCGCAGGCACCGGTTACCGATTGGTTTATGGGAGATGACTTCCATCATAAAGGTGTATTTTTTGTGATGGATGCGTTTTCATTTTATCCTTTCTTTGGTACGCCACATCCCAAACCTTCTACGGAGTACACACGTGGCTTTTCATTCAGGTCTGATGATAATTACAATGCCTATCTGAAAACAGGTGCCCTGAAAAACTTTGCCAGGTTGATGGGCGACAGCATTCCATTCTGGCAGGAAATGTATGACCATCCTAATTATGATGCCTGGTGGCAGGAGCGTAATGCAAGAGTAGGATTATATAATGTAAAACCTGCGATGCTATGGGTAGGTGGTTTATTTGATGCAGAAGACTGCTTCGGCGCCTGGAATTGTTTTAAAGCAACGGAAGCACAAAGCCCTGAGTCCAACAATAAAATAGTAATGGGACCATGGTATCATGGACAATGGAGCAGGGAAGGTAGTTTTCTTGGAAATGTCCGCTTTGGAGCCAACACTTCCCAATTTTTCCAGGACAGCATTGAAGTACCTTTCTTTAATCATTACCTGTTAGGCACTCCTGATCCACAGTTGCATAAAGCCACAATATTTTTCACCGGTGAGAATAATTGGAAGCGTTTCAATACCTGGCCTCCTAATAATGTAGTGGAAGAAAATCTTTATTTAGGTGGAGACTTTGAACTTTCGTTGAACAAGGCACCTACTTCTATAAACAGCTATGATCAATATACCAGTGATCCACAGCATCCAGTGGCCTACACTGAGGCTGTACATTTTAGAAGAACGAGAGAATACATGACCGATGATCAGCGTTTTGCTGCACGCAGAACTGATGTATTGACATATGAAACTGACCTGTTGAAGGGCGACCTTACACTCGCAGGCCCTGTTGTCGCTGACTTAATGGCTTCCATCTCTACTACCGATGCAGATTTTGTGGTGAAGTTGATCGATGTATTCCCTGATGATTTTAAATATACTGATGACTGGAAGGGAAATGGAGAGCGATATCCCATGGGAGGATACCAAATGCTGGTACGTGCTGAGATCATGCGTGGTAAGTTCAGAAAGAGTTTTGAAAAACCGGAGCCTTTTGTACCCGGTAAGGTCACTGAGGTAAAATGGGAACTGCCTGACATAGCACATACCTTTAAAAAAGGGCACAGGATCATGATACAAATACAAAGTACCTGGTTTCCATTGGCAGACAGGAATCCACAAAAGTTTGTTGATATCTATAAAGCAGGTGACAGCGATTTCCAAAAATCTACTATCAGGATCTATCACGATGCACAACATCCTTCCAGAATTATTTTACCAGTATTAAAATAAACTATGAGGCCAAAATTATTTTTGCTCCTATTCCTGCTGCCATTATTTTCAACTGCACAGCAACAATCCAATTACGTAAAGGAAAATTATCTGAAAATAGATACGACTATTACTATGCGTGATGGAGTGAAACTCTATACAGTTATCTATGTTCCGAAAGATAACAGTAAGGCATATCCTATTTTGATGGAACGGACACCATACTCCTCCGGCCCTTACGGTTCAGAAAATTATATGAGAAGGATTGGCCCCAACGAAGAACTAATGAAGGAGCAGTACATTTTCGTGTACCAGGACGTACGGGGCCGCTACATGAGCGAAGGCCATAACAAAGAAGTAACTCCTTACATACCCAATAAGAAGAGCAATAAGGATGTGGATGAAAGCAGTGATACTTATGATACTATTGATTGGCTGTTGAAGAATATTAAGGATAATAATGGAAGAGTAGGCCTGTACGGAATTTCTTACCCGGGATTTTATGCTACTGCATCATTGCCGGGAGCACATCCTGCGATTAAGGCTGTGAGCCCTCAGGCACCGGTAACAGATGAATTCATCGGTGATGATGCCAACCACAATGGCGCCTTCTTTCTGATGGATAATTTTTCATTCATGAATTTTTTTGGGAAGGGGCGAACAGGACCGGTGCAGAATTATGGTGGTACTATATTCAATATGAAAACAGATAATGTGTATGATTACTATCTGAAACTCGGGCCGGTTAAGAATACGCAGGGGCCTGAATATTTCGATCATCAATCCTATATCTGGAATGAATACCTGGAGCATGATACTTATGATCAGTATTGGCAGAGCAGAAATATCAGGCAATACTTAAAAAATATTTCAGTTCCCACTTTGGTTGTGGGCGGCTGGTTTGATGCTGAAGATTTGTTTGGTGCACTACATACTTTTAAGGCTATTGATGGCCAGGGAGGCAAGAATAATTTTTTGGTGATGGGACCATGGACACACGGAGCATGGGCAAGGCCAGGATGGAATAGTTTTGGAACTTATGATTTTGGCAGCAACACTTCGAAATATTTTCAGGACAGTTTGCAAACTAAATTTTTCAATTATTATTTGAAAGGGGAAGGCAGTTTTGATGAGAGTAAAGCTACAATGTTTGAAACAGGATCAAATACATGGAAGTATTTCAGTGCATGGCCACCAAAGAATGTGAGCGAAAAACGATTTTATTTTTCTCAGGATAAATCATTGTCTGAAAAGAAAAATGTAAGTAAATCGGCATTCGATTCATATACAAGTGATCCTGCCAATCCTGTCCCATACACAGGAAAGGTAATGGGCCGCAGAAACAATGAATACATGGTGGAAGATCAATCATTCGCCACAGGCAGGGGTGATGTATTATCTTACACTTCGGCCACCTTGAAACATGACATTACCATAGCCGGGCCAATCACCGCAGAATTGTATGTGAGTATGGATGGCACAGATGCAGATTTTGTTGTGAAGGTGATTGATGTGGTACCAATGCCTTCTGGTGATGTTCATTTAAAACAGGGTGATGCTATCAATAGCTCTTACCAGCGTCTTGTGAGGGCAGAGGTAATGCGGGGCAAATTCAGAAATGATTATGTTACGCCCCAGCCTTTTACACCTGGTAAACCTACACTCGTTAAAATCAACCTGAATGATGTGCTACACACTTTCAAAGCAGGCCACCAAATCATGGTGCAGGTGCAGAGTTCATGGTTTCCGTTGGTTGATAGAAATCCACAGAAGTTTATTAGAATACCTGATGCAGATGCAAAGGATTTTCAGAAATCAACTATTAAAGTTTACAGAGACGCATCACATCCTTCATCCATAGCATTACAGGTATTAAATTAACAGGATATCTGATTGAATTGTTTTTCTTAATTCATTTTTTTCCATTCCCGTGATGATTGAAGATAGGTGCGGTGCTGGTGAATAGCTCACGCGCATTCCGGTTTTCTATTTCCAAAAGTTTGGTTAAAGAAATCTCAATAGAATCATACAATGACTTTCATGAGACAATAGGATATATATAATTCTTTAGTTTCGCGCCGATTTTGAAAACCTGTAACAGGAAATTTCAGAATTGACGCTGGTTGACTATCGTTGTCAAACAACGTTTTTGAAAATTTTTTTTAAAGAAAACAATCAATTATGAAGAAGAAGATCGCTTTTACATTACCCACTGAAGGAGTAGCTGAAGCTACCGAAGGTTTGCTGCTTGGAGATTTCAACGAATGGAATATCGAAGACGGGATTGTAATGAAGAAGCAAAAGGATGGTTCACTGAAGACAACCGTTGAATTAGAAGTTGGAAGAAGTTATCAATACCGCTTTTTGCTCAATGATGGCAGGTGGGCAAATGATCATAATGCTCAAGGATATGTACCTGCTCACGGATATCATGTTGACAATTGTGTGATTACAGTATCTGAAGAAATCGTACCGATGAAAAAAGTGAAGGCAGAAAAATCACTCACTTCAAAGGCAACAACAAAAGAAAAGGTTTCAAAATCAGCTAAAGCAAAAGATTCAAAACCTGTAGCAGCAAAAGCTAAATCTCCTAAAGCAAAAACTACAAAGGAGAAAACAGAAAAAGTAAAGAATAGTAAATCTTAAGTTCAGAAGCCCGACATATTCCCGGCATGACTGACCGGGCTTAAAGGCTTTTGAATAGCGAGATAGGGAAGGCTTGCATAGTTTGATGCCGTTTGGGTATGGGCCAGTGGCAAGAGGAGATTGTATGTTTGTTTGAGCTCAACCCCGGGTGTTTTTGATTGCTATAACTTTTACGTTTGTTGGATAGTAAACCATTAATTTTGGAAATTATTCCTGTTGGAAGAACAGTAAATATGCATTCATGAGCAATCATCCCTTCAAGAAATTTATTGGCAAGAAAAATAACGCTGCCATCAAGGAAAAATTCAAGCAGGAAAAAAAGGCTGCGAAGAAACAGCGTGCTGCGGATATAGAGAAACATTTCAGTGAGAAAAGAGCGAAGAAGGAGCGGGAGCGAGAGCGGCATGCAGAAAAAAAAGTATCACCTGTCAAATCTTTCAGCAAACAACCTGCGAGACTGGAAGAGCCTCCCATGCCATTGAATAAATTCCTGGCGCATTGCGGTATCGCATCGCGTAGAGAGGCTGTGGATATTATCAAAGAAGGAAAGGTAAAAGTGAATGGCAATGTCGTTGCAGAACCCCCATTTAAAGTTACAGACAAAGACGAAGTTGTGTTCAATGGAAAGAGGATATCACCAATCAGGAACCTCGTGTATATCCTGTTGAATAAACCCAAAGATTATATTACTACCACATCTGATCCGGCAGAAAGAAAGACGGTACTCCAATTGATAAAATCTGCAACAAACGAAAGAGTCTATCCGGTAGGGCGCTTAGATAGAAATACATCCGGTGTTTTGCTCATGACCAATGATGGTGACCTGACCCAACAGTTGACACATCCTTCATACAATGTAAAAAAGATTTACGAAGCTAAACTGGATAAACCGCTCACGAAGCATCATTTCACACAGATATTGGATGGCATCACACTCGAAGACGGAACTATTCACGCAGATGCACTGGCTTATGCTGATGATAAGGACAAGGCTGTTGTCGGGATAGAAATGCATAGTGGCCGAAACAGAATTGTGAGAAGAATTTTCGAGCATTTAGGATATGAAGTCAAATCACTGGATCGGGTGATGTATGCAGGGCTTACAAAGAAAAATGTTGAGAGAGGCAAGTGGCGCTATCTGAACGAAAAAGAAATTCGCAACCTGAAACACCTGAGCAAGAAACCAAAACAGGTGAAGCCATGAATTATGAGTTGTTACTCGAGACGGAAGACTATGTTGCCGTCAACAAACCCGCAGGGCTTCTGTCAATTCCTGACCGGCATGACCCTGAGCAACCATCACTGATCAACCTGTTGAAAAAACAATTCGGTGAAATGTTTGTCGTCCATCGGCTGGATCGCCAGACCAGTGGCGTGATCCTGTTTGCAAAGCATGCGCATGCACACCGGTATTTTTCGTTGTTGTTTGAAAACAGGCATGTGCAAAAGGAGTATACAGGAATAGTAGTGGGGAAGATGCAGGAACATGCCGGTACGATAGATGCGCCTATCGATGAAAATAAATTCAGAAAGGGTGAGATGATTGTGGCCAAGAGAGGGAAATCAGCTATCACGCATTATGAAGTATTGAACGATTTCTCCGTATATTCTGTTGTATTATTCAAACCCGTTACCGGGCGAACACACCAGATCAGAGTACATGCAAAGTACCTCAACCACCCGCTGGTGGGAGATGATATTTATGGTGATGGTGCTCCTGTACTGCTTTCATCATTTAAAAGAAAATTCCATCTTTCTAAAAACGAATTAGAAGAACGTCCGTTGTTAAACAGGCTTGCACTTCACGCCTCTGCTATTTCATTCAAAGATTTTCATGGCAAAGAAATGCGAATTGAAGCGCCCTTACCGAAGGATATGAGAGCATTGATCCAGCAATTGAAAAAGAATATGGCTTAGCGGCCAAATGGTCGGTACTGCAGGTCAGACCATTAATGTGACTGTTGAACCCGGATTATGCATTAGAGTAAGAGAATGGTGATTTTAAAACTTCAATCTGAGAGAAAAGCCCATCCATCCACAT
>JBDHYH010000032.1:0-32234 GCA_039811325.1 Chitinophagaceae bacterium
TTAAAGCATGTGAAATTGAGTAGGCGCCATCAGAACTTTCGCAAAAGAGGTCGACCGGATGATTCAGACAACTGAGTTGCGCCCAAAAATCCAGGTTGTCCTCATGACCTCTATTCCAAAGTTTTTTAAGCCATTCACCTTCCATCATTCGATAAGGTGTGCGTTCAATACTGTTGGCAGCAGAAGATTCCAGGGCAGCTCGCAGCGCTTTGTCAAATTGTGCATTCGGATATCCTGCATAGTCCAGGCAAATGTGAGCCTGTGCATAATCGAGTGCTAAACCGGGCTTCAGGCAAATATTCAAAAGCATTGCTTTGCTTCTTGCTAAAGGTTCCAATACTTCGATCAATTCACGGAAGGCTTTATCCACCTCAGGGTAGTTACATTTGTTTTTTGAAAAGGCAATGAGAAAGGCTGTTTCTGCTATGATCTTTTCATTTTTTACAAACCATGGCGCATCTTCCGGTGCCGGATGATCATCAATGATCAGATGCCCGAGCGCTTTCTTCGCGAAAGTCAATGAATATGCAAGCCGGGATGCAATGAATTTATCACCGGGCAATGTAATGGTAGAAGATGGTGCAGCATTAGCCTTTCTCATAACTCCATCATAACTCTCTTTCAAGACCTTCAATCCTGTCTAATCGTTCTAATTCCGGAATGCGGGGGCCAATGGGTGGCAGTCGGTATATGCGAATAAAATATCGCATAGTACCACAGAAATTTTCCCACGGGTCATCAGAAAATATTACCTGTGGGCCAATTTTTGAAACTGCTTTTCCGAGTGCATCAAAGTCAACAACCTTGGCATCCAGAATCATTTTGGTGATGTCTTTTTGATTTGGCATTGTTGTGAGTTTTTATTGTTATGCCTACTCTGTTCAGTTTTCGGCTACCCTGTCTATAATAGAATCCTTTCAGGATTTTGAGATTTCAATTACGGTCACTCAAACTATAACTTCATCGGCAATTGCTTTGGATGGAGAGCGTTTTTCCTGAGTTTCTGAAAAAATAACAATCAGGATTTGGTGCAGATTTACTTAGAATATTGCTTCAGGTTAATGTGATACAATGAATACTCGATATAAGCAGGCTGTTAAATATTCTCCGGTATTCACACCACAAGAATTTGATAGGATCTATTGAAATAGATAAAAATTGGATAGCAGGTATTTTTGAAACATAGGGACGGTACGCATCAATGAACCTCAGGCAAATCTCGGGCATCAGGCCGGAAAAGAATAGTAATATATCGCACACTCTTAGTAAAGAATCGCCATCCGATAGTAGAAAGTCGCCATAACAGGCAAGCAGATTTCCAAAGGCGAAAATTAAATGACACTATCAGAACGAAAATTCTTTGAGATCAAAATTGGACGGTGTGGATTTGAAAAAATATTTAAACTCTTTCAGAAAATGCATCTGATCATAATAACCAAACTCATGAGCTAATGATCCCCACTTTTGTTGTGGCGAGTTTTGCTTGGCAGCTAATAGTTTTAGAAACCTGTGTAATCGAAAGTAGGTTTTTGGACTTATGCCGATATACCTGCTGAAACTGCGTTCTAATTGTCGCAAGGATAAGAAACTCTCTCTTGCCAGATTTTTTATCGAATAGGATTGCGGGTAATGCTCTAATAAATGAACTGCTTTTTCTATGACGTGAGGCACATCCCGGCTTCTTTCGGCAAGAAGTAACAGGTACGGTTCTACGATGCGAATGCAGGAAGTAATTTCAGGGGCATTTATGAGTTGGGTTGTAGCACGGCACAAAGGAATGTCATCTGCTATGTTACTGTCCAGCGATTTGTCGGCTAATGCGTCCATTGTGATTCCGAAGAGTTTGTATAAGCCCGTTGCCTTAAAAATAATCGTGAACGAAATGAATTCTTCTTTCAGTCGAAGTGAGTACAAGATGTGAGTTCTCGGTCCTCGAATGATATTTCGGGTAAATGGGATTGATTCTTCTGTTTGCTGATCAATGGTTTCAAATGGACTACCCAGGAAAAAGTCCAGAGAACTGGCCGGGCGCAGTGGCATTAGTTTTTCAAGGCTGCAATCTGCAGGCACATGAATTCTCCGGTAGATATAATGCTCAATAAATGGCTGCAATGCCGGATGGGGAGCACGGCAATCGATAATAGATTTCTGTAGTGGCGGGGTCATTTCCATCTTTCAGAAATTGGGTAGGTCTATAAAGGTAGGGTTTATCCTTTATTACTTCACAATTAAAGAGAAAAGAATCAAATTCTGCCCTATTCAGGTAGCGAATCAACGAATGTTGAATAGAAATGATAAATATTGCTTTGTTCAGCACGAGATAATAAATCAACTAACGACCTGTAACTTGTCCACAGTGGTAGAGAAAACAGCCAACGAACGACGGCCAACAAACAAACCCTTATTTTTGAAAAAATTACCCTTATCAGATGAATATATTATCAAAGGATGCTGCCTTACGGAAATTACAAAGGATAGCCTATGAAATAGCTGAAAGAAATTTCAATGAAAAGGAAATCATTCTCGCAGGTATTAAAGAAAACGGACTGATCATTGCGCGCATTGTAGCTGATTTTTTGAAGCCGCTCATTTCGGCAGAGATCAGGATCATTGAAATTGATATCAATAAGAAAATCCCAATGGAAGTTTCTATAGTTACTGAAAAAGCACCTGTAGCACTGGATGACAAAGTAGTCATCATTATAGATGACGTTTCCAATTCAGGCAAAACATTGACGTATGCGTTGCGCCCTTTTCTGAATTATTACGCAGCCAGGATTCAGATGCTGGTGTTGGTAGAACGTAGCCACAAACGCTTTCCCGTATCTCCGGATTTTACAGGGCTTTCAGTTGCCACAGCACTTTCAGAAAGGATTGTAGTCGAAACGGAGAACGGAGAGATTACCGGAGCACGCCTTGAAGTTTAGAAATAAATAAAGTGTCCTTTGATCTTTCCATTGGAAAGTTCTAATGTGGGGGCCGGAAATTTGAAAGAGTCCAAAATAAACAAAAGCACTTTCACACCTTTCTTTCTTGTTTTTATTTTGCTGAAATCCACGTCTGGACTTAGGTACCATTGACGTAATCGTGGAATATCGCTCCTGTCAAAAATAATATTACCCTGATCGTCGCGTGCAATATTGCTTCTGCCGCCGAACATTCCCGAGGCGCCATAACCAATAGAAATATTCAACCACGCCGGCCAGTTGTCGATATGGAACAGAGAGTGCATATTGGCGCTCAGCCAATAGGTTTGGTGATTGTAATCTTTGAGTAGTCTTTCGGTATTTGACTTCCCAAATATCTTGTCTGCTCTTTTTTCTAAATCGTCAGAACTATAGCGATGCGGTAACGCAGAAAACTTAATTTTAATTTTTTGCTCATCCCATGCAAGTTCCTGTGAGATGTAGGCGGCAGAGCCTAGTATGTTAGCTGTAAAATCTCCCATGCTAAATCCGTATTCTGCCGAGAAACCATCCAGCACTTCAATGATCGATTGATAAGCTACGCCGCTCAGCCCGCCAATCCATATTCTTTTCTTTCTCGACAATCCTGCCCATCGCCACATCTCAGCGCTGGTGCGGCTGATGAGATACGCAGTGAATGTATGGCCTGTCTTGTCCACCTGTAACCATTCATCATTGTCGTCAAAGAAATGAAAACTACTTCGAGGGTAATTAGCATACCACATGATGCTCAGCCCTGTGATGCTTCCTGCATACACGGCAGTATTGCCTGCAATCAGCCAGCCGACTCTATTGCGATTGTATGGATATGATTTGGGCTCAAATGAAGAATCTGATACAGCCGTTTTTTGTACCTGCAAATATTTAGAAGGAATTGCAGGAAGAGAATCCTGGGCTATCGCTTTGTTATGAAGAAAGAAAGAGATCAAACAAATGGAAAGAAAAACTGGCGGGTACCTCATGTTGCAAAAATAGAAGGAAAGAGAGAAGTCCCGTTTTTTCGGCTAATTAATATTTTGATGTGTTAAGGCTCTTGAGTTCCTTTTAAATGAGCCTTGCAAAGGCGATACTTTGGTAGAAAAAGCATACCTGGATCAGGTAGCCACGTAGGGGCGATAGTTTTTTTGATCAGAAATCTTATTCGAAAAAATCAAAAAGGTATTTCTCATCATACCCCACCTCGAAGATCTGCCGCCCCTACGGGGATCTGACGAAATTAGCCATTATAAATCTACCAAACCAACAGCTCTACGAGGCTTATTAAATAGGTCTCATATTTTCTTAATGATAAAGTTTTTCCTTTTTGATTGAATATCCGGATAGCACATCAAAATAGTAATTAGCCGTTTTTTCAACCCAAAAAATCAATACCTTCAAATTTCTAAAAACAGATATATGGACTTGAAAACAGAAAGTAACATCAAAGAATGGCTGGAAGGCAATTTTGATGAAGAAGTAAAAAGTGAAATCAGAAAATTGCAAAAGGAGGACCCTTCCCAATTGGAAGATGCCTTCTACAAAGAACTGGAATTTGGTACCGGCGGATTGCGGGGCCTCATGGGCGTAGGCACCAACCGGATGAATAAATATACCATCGGCAAGGCTACTCAGGGTTATGCCAATTACCTGAAACAAAATTTTGATAAGGTAAGCGTGGCGATCGCCTTTGATGCACGCAATAACAGCAAGGAATTTGCACAGATCGTAGCCGGTATTTTTGCGGCAAATGATATCAAAGTCTATTTGTTTGAATCGCTGCGGCCTACACCGGAACTGAGTTTCACGATTCGTACACTGGGCTGCCAGGGTGGTGTGGTATTGACTGCTTCTCACAATCCGAAAGAATACAATGGCTATAAGGCATATTGGGATGATGGCGCCCAGATGGTACCGCCTCATGATAAAAATGTGATAACAGAGGTTGAAAAAATAAAAAGCAATGACGATGTGAAGTGGACTGGACAGGAGCAAAACATCACCATAATCGGAGCCGACATGGATGCACGATACCTTGAGATGGTGAAGGGCCTGAGTGTAAATCCTGATGCATGCAGGAGGCAGCATGACCTGAAAATCGTTTATACACCCATACACGGCACCGGCATCACGCTGGTACCCAAAGCGCTTGCGGCATACGGCTTTGACAATGTACACATCGTGAAGGAACAGGCGGAGCCCAATGGAAATTTTCCTACAGTAGTATATCCCAATCCGGAAGAAAGGGAAACAATGAGCATCGGATTGAAAAATGCAAAGGAGTTGGATGCAGACATCCTGCTTGGTACTGATCCTGATGCAGATCGTGTAGGCGTTGGTGTTAAAAACAATCATGGAGAATGGGTATTGCTCAATGGTAACCAGACAGCACTGCTTGCATTCAGCTATATGATTGAATCAAGGAAGGAAAGGGGAATTGCTCAACCCAATGATATGGTGGTAAAAACAATCGTAACCACAGACCTCATTGATAAAATTGCCAAAGAAAATAATGTGACATGCTATAATACGCTTACCGGTTTTAAATGGATATCGAGCCTGATTCTGCAGAAAGAAGGGAAAGAACATTATGTAATCGGTGGTGAAGAAAGTTTTGGGCTGATGATCGGCGATAAGGTAAGGGATAAGGATTCCGTGAGCGCTGTTGCGATAATTTGCGAAATGGCTGCTGTTGAAAAAGACAAGGGCCGCACGTTGTTTGACAAACTACTCGATCTCTACATTCAGTATGGCTTTTATTACGAAGAGTTGATCAGCATCACCAAGAAGGGAATGAATGGCGCTAAAGAAATTGCTGCAATGATGCAGCAGTATCGCGATAATCCTCCGAAGGAGATTGCAGGCAGCAAAGTAGCGTTATTGCTGGACTATCAGTCGCTGGAGCAAAAGAATCTGATGAATGGAACGGCTTCCAAATTGGATTTTCCAAAGAGCAATGTATTGCAATTCATTTTGGAAAATGGCGACAAAATATCTGCAAGGCCAAGCGGAACTGAACCTAAGATAAAATTCTATTTCAGTGTGAATACAACTTTGGATGATGTGAAAAACTTTGATGCGAAACTGAAGCAATTGCAAAGTCGTATCCAGGATATCATTGCTTCGATGGAATTGAAGTAGCCGTAAAAGTCGTCGGTACCGCAGGTCAGACGACGATTTAACTAAGGTAGTAATTTGAAATTCCGCAACTTACCGGTCTGACCTTTGGTACCGACCGGTAAGTTGTTACCTGATTTTGCAGAAACCATCAGGGTTTTTAAAATCCTGAAGATCTAAAAAATAATTCTCATGCAATTAGCCATTCAAATCATCATCATTCTTGTAACACTTATCTGCTTTCTCGGTGGAGCCAACCTGTTACTCAAGGGAGCGCATTCCTTTTTGCCACAGGCCACGCCGCCACAAAGAGTGCTTGATAATCTTGTGAGATTTTTGAGTGGAATATATTTTGGATTGGGATTTCTGTTGTCATGGGTGGTATTCCATATTGCAGAGACTCATGATCTCATATATTTCATCGGCATTGTGGTGATCTGCTCAGGATTAGGCAGATTGTATTCGAGGATGAGAGTAGGTTTTGCCGGTAAATATTTCGATTTTATCATGCTCTTCGAAATGGCTCTCGGACTTGGGCTTATTGCCTTACAGGCTTTACGGTGATTGTAATACCATCAGGGTTTTTAGAGTTATGAGAACAGTGGATTTTTTTAAATTGTATTTCATAAATTCCCGCGGCTTATATAATCTTTGAAATTTTCATTATTAGTTAAATCATTCAGATGAAACAACTGCTTCTCCTTTTGTTCTTATTTATTTTTCATTTTGCTTTTGGGGCAACAGTGGACACAATTACCATTCACAGTAAAGAATTGGGGCAAGATTCGAAAGCTGTGATTGTACTTCCATATTCCTATTCGAAGTATGAAGCAAATCGCTATCCTGTTGTCTATCTGTTGCACGGATACACCGGCGACTATGCGAATTGGATTAAAAGAGTGCCGCAGATAAAACAGTATGCTGATCAGTTTCAGTTGATACTCGTGTGCCCTGACGGAAAAAATAGCTGGTACTTCGATAGTAAGGTAGATGCGGGTTCCAGGTATGAAAGCTATATCACTAAAGAGCTGGTGCCATTCGTAGATGCAACTTACAGAACCAACAACAGCAAAGATCAAAGAGCCATCTGCGGACTGAGTATGGGCGGACATGGTGCATTGTATCTTGCTATCAGGCACCAGGATATTTTTTCGGCAGCAGGCAGCATGAGTGGCGTGCTGGATTTGATACCTTTTAAGAATGGCTATGGATTAGAGAAAATTATTGGTGATACTTCTGCTCTGACGATTGCTCAGTATTCTGACCTTCAGCTTGCTGATCGGATTGATTCATCGCTTTCGCTAATCATTGATTGTGGTATCAGCGATCCGTTTATAGATGTCAACCGCCAGATGCATCAGAAGTTAATGTCATTAAAAATTGCACACGATTACACAGAGCGTAATGGCGGCCACACCTGGCCGTACTGGCGCAATGCGATTGAATACCATTTGTTGTTTTTTTACAAGAAGTTTTATGTTTTCTGAAGGTTGGCAACTTTCAGAAAAAGGTTAGTAACCTTAGATAACCTCACCAAAACTTAACTATGGCCATTGAAAATCCCAAGACGATCCGTATTCTGAAGCTTGTGTTGATGCTTTGCGGTAACCGGTACTGCAACCTTCCTGAACTCATGAAGTTGTTTCGTGCATCTGAACGCACTATTTACCGCGACCTGGACACCTTATCAGGCGTTGGATTTGATCTGGAACGCAATGAAGGCCGGTACCGGATAAAGGCTACAACATCCACACGGAGCGCTATTGAAACGATGAAAGATGAATTGGATGCATTGCAATTAAATGCCGGTAAAGAGAGCACAAGCGATTTCAATCTGATTGGCAAGAAACAGTCGCAGGTGAATGAAGTGTTACTGAATGTAAAAAAGGTATGGGAAGCCATCAGCGAAAAAAGGCAAGTGCTGCTCAGGGATTACAGATCGTCTAGCAGCGACAGCATTAGTACAAGGACTGTAGAGCCCTTTAGTTTTTCTCCCGAACATCAGAGTATTTGGGCCTTTGAAAGAAAGAGTAATATGTGCAAGCAATTCAAGGTAACACGTCTCAATGAAGTTGAGGTATTGGACAGGTCATGGGAGCATGAACACAAACACCACCTTCCGTTCACAGATCTTTTTAATATTTCCGGAGAAAGGTACATAGACGAACTTGTACTCGAACTGCAACTCAATGCATACAATTTGTTGATAGAAGAATTTCCGGGAGCAAAAGAATTTATCACCGAACGCAATCCTTATATTTTGAAAGTACCGGTTGCCGGATATGAAGGCATTGGCAGGTTTGTGCTGGGATTGATTGATAGCATCCATGTGCGCAAGTCAAAACCATTCCGGGAATACCTGAAACAAAAAATAAAAGCTTTTCGATAGGATATTTCTCCACGTTTTATCTGCCTTTTTACTCTGTGTAATTTTTTTTGTTACTGTCAGAATCTGGCAGTGCCGCATTTTAAGTTTGCCTTCCCATTACGATTTGGCAGTTGTTGTTTCGTTTTATATGTTTTTTGGTTTTTCAATTCTTGTGAATGGTGCAGGCCCTCTGTTGATGGGTGCAGATGGTCTCCCTTCGCAGGATTATCGTCAGAAAATTAATTTTTATGAATAAAGTATCAATTGTAGAACCTGGGCTGCAAACAGAAGTGAAGACAACATTAATCCGGAGGTTTAAAGATTTTCTCGATAGCAAGCGACAGGAAGAATGGGGTTTACAGGTGGATGGTATCACCTCCATGAATACGATGCGCAATTCTGCACCCTGGAAGAAATGGTGTTCCAATTGGATACGCCGTCGAAAACAGATCAACCAGTATTATCACAGAGATATCAAGACTCCTGATGATTTCCTGAATACCCAGACCCATGTTCTTGCCCCGGAACGCCTGTGTTTTTACCTTGCCGCATACACCTGCATTGCAATAGACAATGAAAAATAGTTAGTAGAAGATATGAAGATGCGGAGGAAAGAGGTGAGGGGTGGGTGAAAAGAATGCGCATGATGAAACTGAAAGTATCTTGTTTCTGATTGAAACGGAATAGAATCAACACTCGTCAGAATCCTGACCGGCGACTGTAAAAGGTAGCAGTGATCAGGAATCGAAAGTGAAAAGTCAGATGAATTTTGCTTTGAAAGGTACTGGATTTCCGGCCGGTACCATAAGCCAGACCGGATTTACTTTTCATACGAAACACAAAATATTTTAAAATATGAAAGCAGGATCGATTGTAGAATGTATTGATGATTGTTTTAGCGAAAGGGCAAACATGTATTTGACCCGTCGACCTGTGGCAGGTCAATTGTACATTGTACGCAGGATAACAGATGACTCATTTTTTAATAATACCAGAGGATTTGGAGTTCTATTGGAAGAAATAGTAAATCCAAAGCACTGGTTTTGGAGTGATATTGCTGAAAGATATTTTTTTTTAGAGCCAAGGTTTTATATGTGGCGGTTCAGGGAGGTACAGCCGCCGATGGATATGGAGACGGTGTTGAGTGATTTGGAAGAAGATAGCCTGGCGGGATGAGCATAGCTGGGTTTGAAGATTGGCTGTGCTGAGGAGTCAGCGGCCGGATGTGATGTGGAATATTAATTTGCCATCATAGGGACTGAAATCAGAATGGACAGAAATATAGCTACCCCGGCGAAACTTTCTTCGTTGGAGTAGCCATTACACTAATATCAAAATATTGAACATTGGATATCTCGATTTCGTTTGACCAGAAACGGTAGTAATAAGATAGCTTGATTTCCGGTCAATACTTTTTGTGAAAGCAATTTTCAAAGAACTTTTGAGAGTAATTGGCCATTAAGATTATTCTGATGACAAAGAATTGCCTTTCGGAAATACTTTCTTTGCCCCTCATAATGCCAACCCTATTTTTTACTACATTTATCCCATCTCAACTATGAAATTATTCTCTACCTTCTTCCTCCTCTTTTTTAAAATTTCTATTCTTGGTTCTGTAATGAATCTTTACTCTTGCAGCGATAGCAGTGAAGTTCAAAATGGAAAGCAGCTCCCCGGCAAAGTAATCGCCATCATCGATGGAGATACCTATGATCTGCTGATAGCAGGAAATAAAACCATTCGCGTGAGGATGGAAGGGATTGATGCACCGGAGAGAGGAATGCCCTACTACAAGGTTTCAAAAAAGTATCTTGGTAGCCTGTGTTTTGGAAAGCAGGTGACACTGCATGTTACAGGGCAGGATAATCATGATCGGTACCTGGGTTTTACATACCTGGTTGATGGCAGAGAACTCAGCCATGAAATGATAAAGGCAGGAATGGCCTGGCATTTCACAAAGTATAATTCCGACAAGGACTTGGCGAAACTTGAGATAGAGGCGAGAAAAGATAGGAGAGGCTTATGGAAGGATGAGCACCCGATGTCGCCCTGGAGAAACAGGAGTCTTCACCGGCAGGGTATTTCTACCAAAGATTCATTCAACGTGAGATGATTATTAAATCATTTATCCAGCAAATCTATCATTGGAAAATCTTAGAAATCTAAATCACCTTTCTGGCGCAAAGTGTTCCGCAGGATCACCTGGTGCTGATTGATTCTACCGGATTGTATCTGGGATTATTTGTTATATTCTCCCAACTCAATGGGTGGAACAAAGGCCAAGAATACTTGCATGCAGAAAAAGAGGAAAAGTAAAGAAGAAAAGTGTAAGCGTATCTTGAAACTCGTCACCTGCATCAATGAAACCTACATAGTAACTGACTGCTTCCGCAACAAAATACCAAACGCTATCCGTCGATGCGGTGTGTGCCTAAACTCTATCCGCCGCGGCGGACTCAACCCTAAACTATTCTCAACCCTCCTAAACCATCCAAAACCCTCCTCCTCAAAACCTGCTATCAATATAATACGGCAGCATCTTCCGCCATGTAGGCCAGTCGTGATTCATGTCATCACCCCAGATATCTAATTCGTAAGTGATACCCTTGTTGTACAGCACACCCGCAAATGCGCGGGATGCATCCGGGTCTTCGTAAGAACCACTGCCTGACAGGATGTGAATATGATGGCTCCGGCGGATGTTGTCAAGAAACCACGGATCTGCCAGGTCGGGCATATAGCTCATCGGTGAGTTGTAATACGTTTGTTCATCACTGTAACCTTTCGTGTATTCATGAAGGTCATACACACCGCTCATAGCGATGACACCATCGATGAGGTCAGGTCTTTTCAAAAATAAATTCATACTATGCAGTGCACCGAAACTGGCACCACTGGTGATGATAGGCGATTCCCACGAGGTATTGTTTTTTACAAAAGGGATGACTTCGTCAAACACATATTGGTTGAATTGATTATGACGGATGGCTTTGTGCTCAGGTAACATATCATTATTCAGCCAGCTTTCATTATTGATGCTGTTGATAGAAAACACTTTCACCTTTCCGGAATCGATCCAGGGAGCCAGTGAGTCGATCAGTTGAAATCTTTCATATTCCAGGTAGTCAGCTTGTGCAGTCGGTACTAACAGTAATGCAAATCCGTAATCGCCATAAACGGCTACCGGCATATCCTGGCCGAGTGCGGGGCTATACCATTGGGTCAATTCTCTTTTCATAAAAAATGTTTTGTCAATACACAAATTAAGGAAATAAATTATTCTGTGAAGATGATTCTTTGTTCATGATTATGGTTTTATGCCTGATGAGTTTGCCTGGCGATAGGATGCGCGTGCTTTCTGACTAAGACCGAATCATCTGAGCCGGGGCCGGGGTATTTTCCAATGATCTCCCTTCGACACACTCAGGGAGCGTGAGAGTTCCCTTCGGCAAGCTCAGGGAACTACCCTTCCGCAGGCTCAGCAGACAACACTTTAAAACAGACACAAAACTTCTTCCTACTATCTTTATAAAAAAATATGGCCGGAGGTTACTGCTCTTATGTGGCTCATCTTGATAAGAATAATGTTCATCGTATATATCACGACTTTCATTATGGGTTCCCCATCCATGACGATAATGAACTTTTTGAAAGACTGATCCTCGAAATCAACCAGGCAGGGTTGAGTTGGGATACAATTTTGAAGAAACAGGAGAACTTTCGTAAGACTTACAAAAATTTTGAAATAAAAAAAGTAGCTGCTTTCAGAGGAAAGGATTTCGACAGGCTGATGCAGGACGCAGGCATCATCCGGAATCGTTTGAAAATAAATGCGGCGATTGAAAATGCAAAGGTTGTGTTGCAACTCCAAAAGGAATTCGGTTCATTTGAAAGTTGGTTGAATCACCATCATCCCTTGCCGAAAGAAGAATGGGTAAAACTTTTCAGGAAATATTTCAAATTTACCGGAGGTGAAATTGTCAATGAATTTTTGATGAGCACCGGTTACCTGTCCGGAGCGCATGCGGAGGGCTGCCCTGTGTTTAGGAAAATTTTGAAATTGAAACCGGCTTTTGTCGGGCAAAGTTGAATGATCGGATCGTAGAATTATGAGAGATATCTCCTGCCGGTTTCTTTTTATCTTAGACCATTCGAAAAAATGAATGGGTAGCTATTCATTCATTCTGTTGCCCGGGGAAAATTGTACTATCATTCAATATTTAACTTTGAATCCAAATGAAAGAAAAGATACAAGGAAATATCGTCGACATCGCTGAAGGGAAAATTTTTTCAGGTATGGTCATTATTGAAGATGGCAGAATTGCAAGTATAGAACCGGCGGGTAATGAAAACAAAAATGATCCATACATTATACCGGGTTTTATTGATGCCCATGTTCATATAGAAAGCAGTATGCTGGTGCCATCAGAGTTTGCACGCCTGGCTGTAGTGCATGGTACCATTGCCACGATCAGCGATCCGCACGAGATCGCGAATGTTTGTGGATTGCAAGGCGTTCAATTCATGATAGACAATGGTAAAAGGGTCCCGTTTAAGTTTCATTTCGGTGCTCCGAGTTGCGTGCCGGCTACCACTTTTGAAACTGCTGGAGCTACCCTGGATGCAGAAGCAGTAGAACGGCTCATGCGTTCGGAAGATATTTATTACCTGAGCGAAATGATGAACTTTCCAGGCGTACTGCACGGAGATGCAGAGGTTGAGAAAAAAATAGCATCGGCTGGTAAGTACGGGAAGCCTGTGGATGGCCATGCACCCGGATTAAGAGGTGATGAAGCCATTCGTTATATCAACGCGGGAATCAGTACGGATCATGAATGTTTCACAAAGGAAGAGGCATTGCATAAGTTGAAGCATGGAATGAAAATACTCATCAGGGAAGGAAGCGCTGCAAAAAATTTTGATGCTTTGATTAGCCTGTTAAACGATCATGAAGATGAAATCATGTTTTGCAGTGATGATAAGCATCCTGACAGTTTGGTACAGGGCCATATCAATCAACTCTGTGCGCGTGCTGTTGCAAAAGGTATTGATGTATTTAAAGTTTTGAAGGCTGCATGCATCAACCCGGTGTTGCACTATAAAATGAAAACAGGCCGTCTGCGTCCCGGTGATCAGGCGGATTTTGTTATCTGTGAAAATATCACAGACTTTGCAGTGAAAGCAACCTACATCAATGGGTTGCAGGTTGCTAAAGAAGGAAGGAGCCTGATCGATCCTGCAAAAACAGGTGTGATCAATCATTTCAATTGTGATCCGAAGCAACCTTCAGATTTTAATATCGAGGGCAAGAGAGGAAGTATCAGGGTGATTGTTGCAGAAGATGGACAGTTGATCACCGGTAGCAGCATGGAGGAAGCAAAGATTCAGGATGGATTGCTGATACCCCATACCGGCAGGGATATTCTGAAAATAGCTGTCGTCAACAGGTATGACAGAAATGCGCCTGTTGCAACTGGATTCATCAAAAATTTTGGTTTGAAGCGGGGAGCCATCGCATCTTCGGTTGCGCATGACAGTCATAACATCATAGTAGTGGGAGCAGATGATGAAAGCATTTGCATGGCAGTGAACCTGGTGATTGAAAAGAGGGGTGGAGTGAGCGTTGCTGATGTTAGCAATGGTTCTGTGAATCTGGTACTGGCATTACCTGTAGCAGGACTAATGAGTAATGCCAACGGTTATGAAGTAGCAAAGGAATATACTGCCATTGACAAAGCTGCCAAAGCTCTCGGTAGTACGCTCTCTGCACCATTCATGACTCTGTCTTTTATGGCTTTGCTGGTGATACCGGAACTGAAACTGAGTGACAAGGGATTGTTTGATGGCAAGATTTTCAGATTTGCTGTGCTCAATGAAGCAGATTGATCATTTTAATTTTCAAAATGCAGGTAGTAAATAAATACTGTTACGTACGTGCTGTTGTATCACACATTTTTGAATTTGAGGAATGGTTTAGTTCTCCCTAATCAAATAAATAGGAGATACCTGTAGTAGCAAAAAATGGCGTACCAGAATTGCCCAATGAAATGCCACATGCAAAATCGATTTGAAACCTGCGGGTGATACCATACAGGATACCGGCATCAAGGTTATGATCTGACGTTGTTTTGTGGAAGTCTGAAAAATATTCCAGGTAAACAGACGCATTGTCTGCCAAAGAATACACACCTTCGAATGTCAGGTCGAGTTCTGTGAAACGATCGGAAGTGCCCAGGTTGCCTCCAAGAGAAAATTTATCTGACAAGTCTTTGTCTAATGCAATTTTTAATGCAAAAGGTAATTCGTTGCTTTGAAATGATTTACTTGCAAATTTTCCAACAGACAACTCACCTATTAAGGCAATCGCAGGAAGCGCTCCTGTCTGTTGCGTAAATCGTTGTTTCAGGCTGAAGGTTACCGGCTTCAGGCCATTCAGGCCATCTTCTTTTCCTGCATCTATTGCCAACCGGATTTCTGTAGATTTTCCTGCTCCATACCTGAGCATGAAATTGTTGATGATCAAATTTGCTGAAAATGTAACACCATTTTCAATTTGAAATGTATTGACTGGAATGGTGTACGTGCCATCTGTCTGATCGGGCCTGTCTGTATTGATCCTTTCTGATTGTGCCATGCCATTAAAAGAAATCAAAAGAAATGAAATGAAGTGAATGAGTTGAAATGATCTTTTCATATTACATTATTAATGGCTAATGATGATTGAATCATCATATCCAGCGTCTAACTTTCTTTTTGTAATTTGTGAATTGTTGTCCGAATTTTCGCGAAAGATACTGTTCTTCCCGCCTGATGATATATTGTTGAATGATAATGATTAATACCGGCAGCAAGATAAAATTCCACCAGTTGCCTGCGAAGCAGGCGATGCCTGTATAAAGAAGTACAAGTCCTAAATACATGGGATTCCTGGTAAGGGAATAGATACCTGATGTCTGCAGCGAGTTGGCGGGTAATGCCGTTATTATGGTATTCCTTGTGCGAAAAAATTGCCAGAGGCTTCGGATGAGAAATACTCCAAATGCAATAACAATTAGTGTTGTGCCTGTAACTTGAGTCCAGGTGGTATTAAAAATGTGTTTATCAATTGGAAGTATTATTTGAAGCCAGAGGGCAATGAAGAATATGACGACATAAATTAATGGAGGTGGTAGGTACACGCCGGGACTATCTTGCTTTGCTTTCATTTTTATAATATTTATTCTGAAAGAAATTGTAGAATCATTTTCACTGTGCATCTAATCAAAGCGTCATCCTGTGGTGTCGTGATCTCGCCAATATAATCTCCATGTCCGCACGGGAATATCGAAAGTCGTGAGTCAGCAATTATTCTGTGCATTTGAACAGCATGTTCGGGTGTTGCCACATCTCTGTCGCCTATAATGATCATTGCTGGTGATTTGATGGTTTGCATTTGTGCATCGGAAATATCAGGGAACGATTGCATCCGCGCTACATCTCTTTCATACATTTTGTAAAGCGCTTTTTCATCAGGGTTCACTTTCAGAAATGCATCCTTGAATGGCTGAGGCATATCATCAAACCGGGCATTCGACATCATATCCCAAAACCAGGGAGGCGTTCCACTTCTGTTGTAAAATGTGGATGCGACAATGATCTTGATGACTAACTCCGGGTGGCGAATGGCGCATTGGAGTGTGGTGCAGGCGCCATTACTGAATCCGAAAATATGGGCTTTCGGAATGTTTAAATAATGCAGCAAAGCTGCAATGTCATCAGCATCCTGTTCAAAACTCAGAGGCCTGTCGATGTCGGCAGTGCGGCCATGAGCCTGCATTTCTACTGCAATCACCTGGTGATTGATGGCAAACAAGGGAAGTACTCTTCCGAATGTCGTATCGATAGTGGAGCCTCCACCGTGTATCAAAACAAGTGGTGTACCTGAACCATGTATCTCGTAATACATTTTAAGCCCGTTCACCGGTGCGTAGCCGATTTGGATATCTGAGTCATTGGCTTGTTTCACTGTTGCAGGGTCCGTCATTTGCCTGTTATTAATTCTCCTGAAGTTTTAAAGATCAAGTTAGTAATTATTCCCTTCCTGGAAATAGTTTTAAAGAATATGAACTGCGTAATAAAAAATAACAATCAGAATACAATCCGGTCATCTCATTTTATCCTTACAAAACTTTCGGACAAGAAGAATAATTCATCCCTACATTTTCAGATTGAACTCCTGCTTTGCTGCCTTCTGTGCCGGAAACCAGGAAGCGGCAATGGATATAATAAATGCGGTGCCTGCCACCAACAGAAAGTCAGTAGCAATCATCTTGACAGGAAAGTAATCAATAAGGAATGAACTGCCATAGATTTTGATGAAATGAAATTTCATTTGCAAGAGCGAAATAATCAATGCCAGTATAATACCGGCTACAGCGCCTCCTGCAGCCAACAGTAATCCTTCGCCAAGGAAGATTTTCCTGATCATGTTTCTGTCGGCACCCATAGCCATCAATACACTGATGTCCTTTCTTTTCTCGAGGACAAGCATGGTGAGCGCTCCGATGATATTGAATGCAGCAATGATGAGAATGAGTGTGAGCACTGCATATACAAACCATTTCTCCAATCGCATACTGTGGTAGAGACTGGTATTTTGTTCAAACTTGGTAAGTACCTTGTACTTGCTACCCATTAATTGTTGCAGCTTTTTTGAAAAATCAAACGCATCGACACCCGGTGTGAGTTGAATTTCAACTGATGTATATTCATCCGGCTGATAATTCATTTGCTGCCTCATAAAGGGCATGTTGGTGATGACATACTTGTTGTCAAAATCCTGTTGAATGGCGAAACTGCCTGCTAACTGTGCATTTCCTTCGCTCAATGATGCGAGAGGATTTCCTCCTGCAAAATCCGTTCGCTTTGGGAGGAAAACCGTAATCGGATAAATATCTTTTTCAGCCTGCACACCCATTGCATATTCTATTCCCGAACCCAGTACCAACAGTGGTTGGCTCGCAGTACCGGTGTTGAATGTGCCATGAAACATGCTGTGTGGCAACCCGGAAACTTTTCTGTAATTGCTATCGACGCCTTTTAATAATACAACCGTTTGCTGGTCTCCGCTTTGCAAAAGCGCTTTCTCCTCAATATTCAGAGATACACCTGTTACACTAGTCATGTTGTGAATTTGCTGCAATTGCCGGTCAGTCAGCATGATGGTTTTTCCGCTCCGGGCTGTTACCTTGATGTCGGAGTAAAAATTTGCATACAGTGATTTCACCAAAGACTCAAATCCGTTAAAGACATTCAACACCAGCACCTGGCACATTGTGGAGAATGCGATGACGCCCGTAGTAACCCACGCAATGATGTTGATCGCATTGGTGCTTTTTTTTGCTTTGAAATATCGCCATGCAAATTTGAAATACAAGAGAAGGGGTTAAGAATGGTTAATGATTAATTGTTAATTATTAATGGTGAATTATGAGTTCTATGCCAGAATGGATTAGAGTTTGAAAAAATTATGAAATATAGATTATGGATGATAAATGATAGATAATGGAGGATTGTTCATTCAGTTTTATCAATTGTCAATTAACAATTCACAATTATTTCTCGTCTGATTTATCCCCCTGCTCTTTTTTCAGGTCATCCAGCAGTTTTTCAATCTTAAAAACATAATCCAGTGTGTCATCCTTATAAAATGTCAATTGAGGAATGACACGCAATTGGTGCCGCATTCTTCTGCCCAATTCACCCCTGATCTCGCCGGAACGGTTTTTTATTTTTTCCACTACCTCATCTTCATTCTTGGTTTGGAAAAGGCTCAGATATATCCGGGCTTCATAGAGATCGGGTGTCACCTTTACAGATGCTATGGACACCATGCCTCCTTCCTGGATGTTGAGATGTAATTTCAGGAATATATCGTTAAGTTCTTTTTCAATTTCGTGGGCTACTTGTTTTTGTCTTTTTCCTTCTGTCATCTTTTATCACTTAATGGTTCATTGTAAAATTAGTTACTTTGCCGCTAATTATCATTTTGTGGCACAATGAAGAGTTTACGAACGGTTTTCAGATATGTAAAAGGATACCCGGGATTGATTGTGTCCTATTTCATTTTCAATATTCTTTCCAATCTGTTTTCGCTGGTTTCGCTGGGTATGCTCAGCCCTTTTTTGCTTCTGATATTTAAAAAGCAAAATACGCTTTCAGAAACTGCACAGAAGTCAGGGTTTTTGAACGGCCTCAATCCTGTGAATTACCTGAAGCGGGAAATGGTGGATGTGATACATCAGCCGAATGGAGACATCAAAGCGCTGGGCCTTATTTGCATCCTGATTCTAATGTTTATTATTCTTAAAAATATTTTCCTGTATCTATCCACATATTTCCTGGCTCCTATTCGCAATGGAGTATTAAATGATATGCGGCGAAATATGTACAAGAAAATACTGATGCTGCCGGTTAGTTATTTTAATGATAAGCGTAAAGGCGATATCATGAGCCGGCTTACGAATGACCTGAGTGATGTGGAAAGTTCCATCGTGAATTTATTACAGACACTATTCAAGGAACCTGTTACCATTATATTGTTTTTTGCATACCTCATTGTACTCAGTCCTAAACTCACATTATTTCTCATTCTATTTCTGCCGGTTTCTGGTTTAATTATCGGAAGGGTAGGGCGCTCTCTTAAGCGGCAGGGTACTGCCGTGCAGGAAAAACTGGGGCACATACTCAGTACTATTGAAGAGACGATTGGAGGTATGCGCATTATCAAAGCATTTAATGCTGAAAGAATTCAGTACTCAAAATTCGATACACAGAACTCTGAATTGTTCCATATCAAGAATAAAGTGAACAGAAGGAGAGACCTGGCTTCACCACTGAGTGAGGTTTTGGGCATTGCCGCAGTTGTTCTCGTGCTATGGTATGGTGGTAAACTTGTTTTGAGAAATTCATTTCTGGATCCGGGTGATTTTCTTGCCTACATCCTGATATTTTCACAGATCATTCAGCCCTTAAAAACACTCTCGGCGGCGGCGTATAATATTAAAAGGGGTGCAGCAAGTGTGGAACGCATAGAGCAATTGATTGCAGAGCATGTTTTTATTTCAAACCCTCTAAATCCTGTCATTTTAAAGTCTTTTGAAAGGAGTATTGAATTCAGAAATGTGTCCTTTTATTATGATGAGCATAAAATATTAGACAATATCAATTTCACTATTGAAAAAGGCAAGACGGTTGCATTCGTAGGCTCTTCCGGCGCCGGTAAGAGTACGCTTGCCGACTTGATTCCGAGGTTTCATGATGCAACGGAAGGTAGCATCCTTGTGGATGGAATTGATATCAGGAAATATGACCTGCAATCATTACGTAGCCAGATGGGTATCGTTACACAAGAACCGATTCTATTCAACGACACCATTACGGGAAATATCGCAATGGGCAAAAACAACATTCCAAAGGAGGAAATAGAAAAGGCTGCAGAGGTAGCGAATGCTGCAAAATTTATCAGCCAGAAAGAAGATGGTTATGATACCATCGTTGGGGAACGCGGTGGTAAGTTGAGCGGCGGTGAAAAGCAACGGGTAACCATTGCCAGAGCAGTACTGAAGAATCCAGCGATCATGATTTTGGATGAAGCAACTTCTTCATTGGATACAGAAAGTGAAAAATTAGTTCAGGATGCCATCAATAACCTGATGTCCAACAGAACCAGTATCGTAATAGCACACAGGCTCAGCACCATTAAGAATGCAGATGAGATAGTAGTGCTGCAAAAAGGCAAGATTATAGAACGCGGTAATCATCAATCCCTGATGGAGCAAAACGGCATGTACAAACGATTGGTGACAATGCAGGAGATAAAATAATAACAGGATTATATCGTTTTCATTTTTTCCCCCGATTTAACAATACATCAGAGTGGTGTCAATGGGATTGAATTTAATTTAGCAGCGATGATTCATTTTCAATATGTGGAGTACCTATTGGCGCTTGCCGCACTGCCATTACTTATAATAGCGTTTGTTTCTGTCAACAGGTGGAAACGAAAGGTTGTCAAAAGAATCGGTGATGCTTCTTTGGTTCAGGCTTTGATCGATGATTTTTCGGTCAGGAAATTCAGGATTAAATTCTTTCTTTTCATGTTTGCATTCGTCTTGTGTGGCCTTGCAGTGGCAGGTTTGGTAAGGCCGGACCCGACTCAGAAAATAGCCAGGAGCGGCGCAGACCTGATGATAGCACTCGATGTGAGCAACAGCATGCTGGCAACCGATGTGAAGCCAGACAGGTTGGAAAGGGCTAAACAACTGATCAGCAAACTGATTGATCAGATGCCCGAGGAAAGAATTGGCTTAATCATATTTGCCGGACGTGCTTATCTGCAAATGCCGCTTACAATAGATCACAGTGCAGCTAAGATGTATGTATCTGCTGCAAGTACGGATGATGTACCGGTGCAGGGGACTGTAGTAGGAAGCGCATTGCGTATGTGCCTTGCTGCCTTTGACCCCAAAGAAAATAGTTACAAATCCGTACTACTCATAAGTGATGGAGAAGACCATGACGATGATGCTTTACCTGCGGCAAAGGAGTTGGCAAAGCAAGGTATCATGGTCAATACCATTGGTATAGGTTCTCCATCAGGATCAACCATTCCGGATGCTGTAACAGGACAGTACAAAGTAGATGAGCAGGGGCACACCGTTATTTCAAAATTGAATGAAAAAGAACTTTCGGATATTGCAGCAACTACACATGGGATTTATCAATTATATGCGAATCCTGATATAATTATCCAAAGACTAAAAAATCAATTGACCGGCCTGGACAAACGGGCAGCAGCAAGCGATAGTTCATACCTGTCTTTCATTCAGTATTACTGGTATTTTCTGATTGCTGCATTTGTATTATTACTGCTTGAAATGGTGATTCCGGAAAGCCGCAGGAAGTTGGGAAAAATGGCGTTGCCGATAATGTTGATTTTCTGTGGTCTCAATTTGAATGCACAGTCAGCAAATGAATCTATCCGGAGTGGTAACAAAGCTTATGAACAGAAGAAATATGAAGATGCCGGGAAGGAATATCAGAAGGCATTGGACATTTCTGCCAAGAATGATATAGCAGAATTTAATATGGGAAATACCATGTATAGAAAAGATGACCTGGATGGAGCTGTGAAATATTTCGATAAGGCTATTGATAATTCAACTGATAATAAGGTAAAGCAACAGGCCTATTACAATAAAGGTGTTGCATATCAGAAGGCAAATAAACTTCCGGAATGCATCCTTTCTTACAAAAATGCACTCCTCCTGAATCCGAATGATGAAGATGCCCGCCAAAACCTGCAACGCGCGTTGAAAAAACAACAGGAGCAACAAAAACAGGATAATAAGAAAGACAATAAAGACCAGGACAAAAAGAAGCAGGAAAAAAGCCCGCAGCAACCGCAGCAGCCCAAACCTCAGCAATCTAAAATCAGCAAAAAAGATGCAGAGCAAAAATTGAAAGCGTTAATGGAAAATGAAAAAGCATTGCAGGACAAATTACAAAAGAGGCGTGGCCTCTCTCCTGAGACTCCGTCTAAAGACTGGTAATCGGTTTGAAATAAGCCTAAATTTGCATCCAGATATTTTATTATGCAGTTATTTACTGAATCACTTACATCCTATAAACGCCTGCCTACACTCGAAGTGAAAGTGGGTGATTTGCTGATTGGTAATCACCACCCAATCCGTATCCAGACCATGACAACCTCAGATACGATGGATACCATAAAAACAGTGGAAGAATCGATTCATTGTATTGAGGCGGGTGCAGAACTGGTGCGTATTACCGCTCCTTCAAAAAATGATGCTGAAAATCTTTCGAATATTAAAAATGAATTACGTCGCAGAGGTTATCATACGCCGATCGTGGCAGATATTCATTTCACACCTAATGCCGCTGAGATAGCAGCGAGGATCGTTGAAAAGGTGAGGATCAACCCGGGTAACTATGCTGATAAGAAAAAATTTGAAACAATAGACTATACGGATAATGCTTACAACCAGGAGTTGGAAAGAATACGCAGCAAGTTCGTTCCACTGATCAGGATTTGCAAAGAATATGGCACAGCCATGCGCATAGGCACCAATCATGGCTCTCTAAGCGACCGCATCATGAGTAGGTATGGAGATACTGCGAACGGAATGGTGGAGAGCGCAATGGAGTTTTTGCGCATTGCAGAGTCTGAAAGCTATTACAATATTGTTTTGAGTATGAAGAGCAGCAATCCGATTGTGATGGTAGAAGCCTACCGTTTGCTCATTATGCGAATGCTGGAAGAATTGGGACATTGTTACCCTTTGCATTTGGGCGTTACAGAGGCAGGTGATGGAGAAGATGGCCGTATAAAATCAGCAATCGGAATCGGTACGCTTCTCGAAGATGGGATAGGTGATACCATTCGTGTTTCATTGACAGAAGATGCTGAACGGGAATTGCCGGTATGCAGGAATATTGTAAAACGCTATGAAAAAATATTGCCTTCAAATGTGCCTCCGTTAACAGACCTTTCAAATATCCCATTGAACATAACGGAAAGGCATGTACGAAAAACGATTGCAGTTGGCAATATCGGGGCCCGGAATGTTCCGGTGGTAGTTGTGCCCTTTGAAAAGAAGATATCAAGAGAAGATTTGGAGGCAGCAGGATACCGGTATGATGCAAGAGATGACAAATGGAACATCGGAGATCTGGCAGCGGATTATTTGTATTGCAGCGAGCCTGTAGATTTTGCATTACCGGGCACCCTGAAGGTGATCCTGGATCATGAGCAATGGAAGAAGAACCAGGAGGATTCGTTTCCGCTGCTGCCGGCAGATGCTTACCTGGCCGGAGAGCCGCTTTCTGCGAAGGCCAACTTTATTTTGCTGGATTGCTATTCAGAAAAGGGAAAGCCATTTAATGAATTGCTTTTTCAAAAACTTCGTGATGACAAGACGGCTGTATTGTGCCTGAGAAGCAGCAACCAAAACAGGATGCAGAGTTTCCGGCGCATGTTTTTTGAATTGTATTGGAACGGAATTCAGAATCCCTGTATTCTTATTTGTGAAAGTAAAAGGTCATCAGTTGATGAAAAATTGGTTGAATATGCTATTGAGACCGGGTCGGTTTTAATAGAAGGTTTTGGAAATGGTGTTTGGTTGTCGGGCGATATTTACCATGTGCCGGGTATGGAGATGAAGAGTACCATTTCGGCTTCCTTTGGTATTTTACAGGCATCACGCACGCGGATATCAAAAACAGAATATATCAGTTGCCCGAGTTGTGGACGCACACTTTTTGATCTCCAGGAAACTACTGCAAGAATCCGTGCTGTTACCAATCATTTGAAAGGAGTGAAGATAGCTGTGATGGGTTGTATTGTCAATGGGCCCGGAGAGATGGCTGATGCAGACTTTGGCTATGTAGGCAGCGGACCCGGCAAGATCACATTGTACAAAGGAAAAGAGGTTATTAAACGAAATATTCCATCAGAAGTGGCAGTGGAAGAACTAATCAATCTCCTGAAAGAAAGTAATGCATGGGTAGAGCCTCCATTAGTAGTAATGAATTGTTAATGGTGAATTTTAAATGGTGAATTGATAATTTAGAATGAACCATCTCTCATTATCACACAGACAATAATTAATAATTCATTCCGCTGCTGCGGACACAATTCACAACACTTTCCTCTTATCCCTTTTCTCCGACCCGGTGGATCACCGATCACTTATACATAATTTCATAATACTCCTCTGCCATCCGGTTGCTATCGAATTGAACCTGCACATCACGCATTCCGTTTTTGATAATTTGTCTCCAGGTATCATGTTTGTCGTAATATAGCGGCAGAATTTCCTTTTCAAGAATCTTGTACAATTGATCTAAATCGTATTCATCCTGTTCTTCAGTAGTTACGCTTGAGTAATCAATCGGAGGAACCACGAATCCATTGTTACCATTATTGATAAATTCACAGATCCATCCATCATTGGTACTCAGGTTTACAGAGCCATTCATAGCAGCAGTCATACCACTGGTGCCGCTTGCTTCGCGAGGAACACGCGGATTATTCAACCACACATCAGAGGCTTGTTTGAGACGCTTGCTCAATGCTAATTCATAACCGGTCAGGACTGCCATGTTCTTGTAATCCTTACTCAGGTTTACCAGGTAATCAAAATCTGCAATAGCGGGATAGTCTAATGGATAGGGTTTTCCTGCCCAAATGAACTGTACCGGGTATTTTTTATTATTCAGGAGTGCATGAAAGCGCTCTTTATCACGAGTGAGTAATTCAGCTCTTTTATAACCTGCGAATCTTCGTGCCCAAACGATGGTCAGCACGTTCGGGTCCATCACTTTGCCTGCCTGGTCAGCTACTATCTCGAGAGCCCTGTACTTCAGATGTTTTTTTCTGTCGTCAAACCATTGATCATTGTGCTCCAGCATAGCCCGGTAGAGTTGCTTGTCTGACCAGTAGCGCCAGTTCTGAGCATTGGTAATGGCTTTGATCTCGCAAATATTTTCATACTTCGACCACATCTGCCGGCTCACCTCACCATGGAGTTGGCTTACACCATTAGCAATGTGAGAAAAGCGTAGTGCTGCCAGAGAATGATTGAACTTATCTTCATGCATTCCGGTAAGTTCTCTCACTTTTTCTACAGGTATTCCTGAGAAATACCCCATGTCCACACACAACTGGAAATCGTGCTTTTCATTTCCTGCTTCTTCAGGAGTGTGTGTGGTGAAGACCATCTTTTTGCGTACATCAGCTATGTTTCCATATTTTTTGTACAGGTAGAATGCAGCGCTGACGCCATGGGCCTCATTGAGATGATATAACTCAGGGTTAAAATTGAGTTCGTCTAATAATTTAGCACCACCGGCACCCAGCAGGATAAACTGGGCCATTTTCGTGGCTGCATTACCGTCATACAACCTGTTGGTAATGGTCCGGGATACATGATCATTTTCGGGCAGGTCGGTACTCATCAGGAACAAGGGTGCACTTTTGAAAGTCTCCGGATTCAGGTACATTACTTTCACCCAAACAGGATGATTATGAATATCTATCTGAAATCTGATGCCGGTATCTTCCAGGAAATTATATACTTTTTCTATCCAGGTCACTTTGAGAGTCTGATCACCATTTCTGGCCTGGTCGTAATAACCTTCGCGCCACAGTATGCCGATCCCGACGAGATTTTGCCTGAGTTCATAGGCGCTTCTGAGATGAGATCCTGAGAGGAACCCTAATCCTCCACTGTAAATTTTGAGAGGTTGATGAATGGCGAATTCCATTGAGAAGTAAGCGACACGTTTCTGATATCTTTCTTCTATTCTGTAGGGGACGGTGTAATTCTTAAAATCCATTGTTTTGTGAATATTCAGTTTTTATGGGCGCAATATTAATGGAAAATATGCTTCCATCACATTTTTGTCATTTTTCAGAGTGTATTTTCTACACGCACAAAAATAATCCGATTTAAATAGATATTTTTCAATCGTGGAATCTTCTTCCAGTGATACTACAAATGAAATTATTGTGATTTATTAAATATTGTAATCATTTTCATGGAACAGGAATTGAGGTAATATAATCGCGAAAGAAATGTTTGGAATAACTAAATGAAGAATAACTATGTCAGTAAAAACAAAATGGGTGATCGATGTACCTCACAGCGAGATAGGGTTTAGGGTTCGCCACCTGATGATCACCAGCGTTAAGGGCGTATTCAAGGAATACAAGGCGAGCGTTTATACAACAGGAGAAGATTTTTTGACAACGGAAATCGATTTTTGGATGGATCCGAACTCCATTGACACACGTGACGCACACCGTGATAATCATCTCCGGAGTACAGATTTTTTTGATGCAACGCATTATAAAGAAATCACCTTTCAAAGTAAGAGTATTTCCGGGGAAGGCAAGAACGGAAATTATGAATTATGGGGCGACCTTACCATTAAAGGCATCACAAGGAAAATTAAGTTGGATGTGAAAATGGAAGGAATGGCAACTGACCCGACAGGTTCACGTAAAGCTGGATTTATCATTTCTGGTGACATCAATCGAAAAGATTGGGATATCAATTGGAACACGCCGTTAGACGGTGGCGGCGTCCTCGTAGGTGAAACAGTCAGCATCCATTGCGAAGTAGAACTCATGAAGCAAAAGGAAATCAATGAAGAGGTTGGATAGCCTGCTATTATTGCAAAATAGATTTTATCCAACGAATTGGTTGAGTTTGTATTTCTTGTTTTGTATAATGCAGGGGATGGAAGTGGATTTTTACTTATTTAAAATCAGATGCCATAGCTATTCAAATTATTGTAGTTTTGCGCCGCTAAAAAATTATAACCCATACCTACGAAATTGTAAGTTTTGACCAGAAAAATTTCTAAAATAGGCGTTTTGACTTCAGGTGGAGATGCACCGGGAATGAATGCAGCTATCCGCGCTGTAGTGAGAAGTGGCATATATTACGGAATGGAGGTGTACGGAGTCATGAGAGGTTACTCCGGACTCTATGAAGGAGACATTTTCAAAATGGAAAGCAAGAGCGTTGCCAATATCATACAGAGAGGCGGTACCATTCTTAAGACTGCGCGTTGTAAAGAATTCTATACTCCTGAGGGCAGAAAAAAGGCCTATGATAATCTGAAAAAACTGGGCATTGAAGGCCTGGTTGTCATTGGCGGTGATGGATCATTTCGAGGTGCCCAGGTATTCAGTACAGAATATGATTTACCCTGCATAGGGCTGCCTGGTACTATTGACAAAGACATTGCCGGTACAGATTTTACAATCGGATTTGATACCGCCGTAAATACTGCTGTGCAGGCCATAGACAAAGTACGTGATACAGCAGACGCTCATGACAGATTATTTATTATAGAAGTAATGGGCCGCGACTCTGGTTATATAGCCTTGCACAGCGGTATTGCTACTGGGGCAGAAAATATCCTGATTCCTGAGAAGAAGACTGATGTGGAAGAGATCGTGAAAGCTTTGAAAGAAAAGCATGGAAGAAAGAAACTGGTGAACATCATAGTGGTGGCTGAAGGTGAGCAATTCGGCGCTACGGAATTGGCACGTGTAATCACTGAGCGCATTCCAGGCCAGGAAGTGAGAGTTTGCATTCTTGGGCATATTCAGCGGGGAGGTTCACCTACCTGCCTTGACCGGATGATTGCAAGCCGCATGGGGTATTGCGCTGTAGAAAGCCTGATGGAAGGGCGCTTCAATGTTTTTGTCGGAATTGTGAATAACAAAATGCATTACATCCCGCTTGATCAGGCAGTAAAGAAAAAACAAAAAGTAAATGAAGAGTGGATGAAGATTGTGAAAATACTTTCCAGTTAACCACTGCTCCATTCATCAAACCAGAACATTTAAAAATGTCAAAAAATTTAAAGAAGTATCTCTACCAGGAAATGGACAAGAAAGCCGGCCTGGATCACTCAGTAAAAAAAACAAAAATAGTAGCTACCCTGGGCCCATCTTCAAATTCCTATGAAGTAATGGTGGCTTTGGTAAAGGCTGGTGTCAATGTTTTCAGGCTTAATTTTTCCCATGGTACATTGGAGGACAAAGGAAGGATCATTGATATCATTGAAAAGATCAATCTGACATTGCCTTATAATATTGCAATCCTTGCTGACCTCCAGGGACCGAAACTGAGAGTAGGAGAAATTGAAAATAATGCCTTGCAAATCACACCCGGCGAGAAATTGACCTTCACCAATACAAAATGTATTGGCAACAGGGAACGTATCTATGTGAGCTATCCAAATCTTCATGCGGATGTAGTGCCTGGCAATATCATTCTTATAGATGACGGAAAACTGGAAGTGAAAGTAACTGCTATCAAATCCAACAATGACGTGGAGGTGCAGGTAACAATGGGCGGTATTCTTTCCAGCAAGAAAGGGATTAACCTGCCTGATACAAAGATCAGCCTGCCAGCGCTTACAGAAAAAGATCTCAATGACTTAAAGTTTATCATGACCCGGAAGGTAGATTGGATTGCACTTTCCTTTGTGCGCCATGAAAGGGATATTGTGGGACTTAAGAAAATATTGACTGAGAACCAATGCAAGAGTAAGGTGATTGCCAAAATTGAAAAGCCTGAGGCTCTTACTAATATCAGGGAGATTATCTTGGAGAGTGACGGTATCATGATTGCCCGCGGCGACCTGGGTGTGGAATTGCCGGTAGAGAAGGTTCCGATGATTCAGAAGGAGATCATCCGGAAATGTATGCATCGTGCCAAGCCTGTAATCGTAGCTACGCAGATGATGGAGAGCATGATTGACCGGATAAAACCAAATCGAAGTGAAATCACTGACGTGGCCAATGCTGTGCTGGAAGGTGCTGACGCATTAATGCTGAGTGCAGAAACTGCTACCGGTCAGCATCCTACCCTGGTAATTGAAACGATGACAAGAATCATCATGGAAATTGAAAAAACTTCCTATGATTACAACAGGGAAGATATCCTTTCTCCACAACCACACTCGCCCTCTTTCTTGAGCGATGCGATATGCTACAGCGCTTGCAAACTGGCTAAGGATCTGAATGCGGATGCGCTGATTGGTATGACGCAAAGCGGTTACACCGGATTCATGCTGAGCAGCTATAGGCCTAAGTCGCAGCTATATGTTTTCAGTAAAGAAAAAAGCCTGATCAACCAGTTGAGCCTGAGTTGGGGTGTTCGTGCTTTCTTTTATGACGAAGAAGAAAGCCTTGATGATATATTCTTTGACCAGATACAGATATTGCATGAGAGAGGATTTATTAAGAAAGATGATACTGTAGTCAACACAGGAAGTACCCCGGTAAACCGGCATTTGCCAACCAATGTGGTAAAGGTAACTAAGGTAGGAGAGTGATCTTGAAAATTGGCTTTTATGGAGCCGAATTATTTATTTAGCTTTGCTTTTTAATGCAACTTTCTACCAAACATTTACTCGGCATTAAGAACCTGCATCTCAGTGATATTGAGTTGATTCTTTCCACAGCTAAACAATTCAAGGAGGTATTACAAAGGCCAATCAAGAAGGTGCCTTCACTCCGCGATACTACTATTGTGAATCTCTTTTATGAAAATAGTACGCGAACTCGGATATCCTTCGAATTGGCTGAGAAAAGGCTGAGTGCCGATGTGCTTAATTTTTCTGCTTCGGGGTCATCAGTATCCAAAGGTGAAACACTTCTCGATACGGTCAATAACATCTTGTCGATGAAAATAGACATGGTGGTGATGCGGCACAGTGCCACCGGCGCCCCTCATTTTCTCGCAAAGCATATTCCTGTGGCTATTGTCAATGCCGGTGATGGCATCAATGAGCATCCAACTCAGGCGTTGCTCGATGCGTTTTCTATCATCGAGAATGTTGGACAACTCAGAGGTACGCGTGTTACCATCGTAGGCGATATTCTTCATTCCCGTGTGGCGATGAGCAATATTTACCTATTGAAGAAAGCAGGTGCTGAAGTTACCGTGGCCGGTCCGCCTACATTGATCCCAAAATATATCGAAGAAGCATTTGGTGTAAGGGTAGAGTACAATCTGAAGAACGCATTGCAATGGTGTGACGTGGCCAACATCCTGCGCATACAACTTGAAAGACAAAACCAGGTTTTGTTTTCCTCGCTTCGCGAGTACAGCCTCAGTTTTGGAGTTACAAAAGAATTGCTGGACAGTCTTGGAAAAAGAATCGTGATACTGCACCCCGGGCCTATCAACAGGGGAGTGGAACTGAGCAGTGATGCGGCAGATTCAGATCAATCCATTATTTTGCAACAGGTAGAAAATGGTGTAGCTGTTCGCATGGCTGTCCTTTTCCTGCTGAGTAATCAATCCTCACTAAACTGACAAGCCAATGACACCACGGATTTGCCTGTTTCCGGGAACATTTGACCCTGTTACGCTGGGACATATCGACATTATCAACAGGGCTTTGCCTTTGTTTGATAAACTCTATATTGGGTTGGGAAGAAATAGTAACAAGACCACACTCTTTTCTGAGGAGCAACGCCTTGATTGGATAAAAGAAGTTTATCATAATGACACAAGGGTGGAAGTGCTGGCATACGACGGACTCACAGTTGATTGTTGCAAAAGGGTAGGGGCGAAGACCATCCTGAGAGGCATCCGTTATGTGAATGACTTCGAATACGAAAAGGCGATTGCCGATGTCAACCGAAGTGTCAGCGATGGCATTGAAACGATATTTCTCACCTGTCTCCCAAAATATACTTCTGTGGCGAGTACGCTGATCCGTGACGTTTACCGCAATGGAGGCAATGTGTCACAATTTTTGCCGGAGGCCGTAAATAAATCGCTTTATCCAAATAATCATTCATCATGATCTGGTTTCACAAGGATATAAGACTTGAGCAATTAGATGCTTTGCTGGGAAATACCATGGCTTCCTTCCTCGGATTGAAGTTTACAGAAGTAGGTGAAGATTTTCTTCGTATGTCCATGCCTGTTAATGAAAAAACCGTTCAACCTTATGGCTACATTCATGGTGGCGCCAATTGCGTTTTGATTGAAACTGTTGGCAGTATTGCATCCGCACTGGTGATCGATATCAGTAAAGAATATTGCGTAGGCATAGAGATCAATGCCAATCACCTGAGAAGTGTTACAAAGGGAGTGGTAATAGGTACAGCCAGACCTTTACACCTCGGCAGAACGACTCATGTATGGGAAGTGAAGATTCAAGATGAAGAGAACAGGCTTTCCTGTGCAGGGAGAATTACTGTGGCAATATTGCAACAGAAGAAATAACTCAGATCAATTTCTTTCCTCCTATTTTTCTTATTGGATTATTAATGTCGGGACAGCGACTCTTTTTTTCTTGAACATTTTTAGGATAGCAGTGCCAGTAAAGTCTTAGTTAGATATTTCATTTGATGGGATTTTTGCCTCTCAATAATTCCTGCCTAATTGAAATTACAAAGTTGATGTAAAGCTGTCTTTCTGAGGTACGAAGAATCTGCCTCATCGAAGCCTGGCGCTGATATGCAGGATTGAATATGTGTGGATGCGTATCTGTGTCCTGACCCATTTCGCTAATGTTGTTAAATCAATTTTTTCCAAAACACCCTTCCCTCCAAACTAATCTACGGCACTACTGTATTTCCAATCTTCCTGGTTTATTACGAAGACTTCCTCTACAGGATTCATTAATGTAAGAGCTATTTTCGGCACAGAGAATTGTTCATGGCACAGATACAGCATCGCACAGACGCCAGGGCTGCATATCTGCGCCTGTGGGGCTATTGACGGCGATTATGGACTTTTTTCTTGCTCCCCAGTGATTGAATATTTTAAACTTATCAATTTAAATGTATCAAGACGCAGAATTCGTTTACTTTCATCAAAAATGAATATTGCTTCTTGAGTACATCCTAAAACCAACTCCTCACCAGGGTTTAATGTTATCAATTCCGTTTCCGACGTTTCATGACTAGAGGATTTATCTGTTTTTTCTGTCTTTACAGTCTTTACAGTAAATGTAAATATCTTTGACTTGTTAGTATTAACTAAAGTTGCCTTTTTAGATTTCTTAAAAAGCTCTTCGTTTTTTTGAATTAATTCAGATTCAATTCTTGGGTCAAAAATGGGTAAAGTATCCAAATCAGGATAATTAATGCTCCTGCAATCAGAATTAGAACTTAGTCTAATCTCCCCATTTGAACATCCAACAATATTTATACAGGCTGCAATTCCAATTAGAATACTGATAGAATTATTTATTAATTT
>JBDHYH010000033.1:0-31746 GCA_039811325.1 Chitinophagaceae bacterium
ATTATTTAGAATGCCCAAAAATACTTAAAAAAGAAATGCTGTTTGAAGCTAAGCCTTTAACAAAACGTTGTAATTGCCATAGATTCATTTGCAGGTGCACACTGAGGTGAGTAATTGCCAATTTTTTTTTAATCCTTTTAATATTATCATGAGATTACTTACTTTGTATCCTCATTTAAAAAACACTGTACCTGTATATGAAAAAGAACCCACGCATTTTCTATGGTGCATCTATTGCCCTACTCGTTTTATTCGTTACCCTGTTTTCATCGTGCAAGAAGGACAAAGGTTCAGGTGATGATAATGGCAATCCTCCAAATAATAGTCAGTTATCAGATGCAGATTCATTGAAATTGCTGATGTATAATATTATGCAGAAGAGTTTTGTAGATGGCGGCAGGGATAAGCAATATGATTTGCCAACCTATTATTGGTACAACCAGGTTACAGGTGTTGATCCTCTGAGTTCTGCATATAAGGACGCACCAGCCCTGCTGGATAAAATGAAAACGTTTGCAAAGGATGCCAATGGAAAGCCTTATGACAAATACAGCTTTCTCGACAATGGTGAAACTGCAGGCGAAATACAACAAGGTGTGGCCGGTGATATCGGGCTACAGGTTACTTATGCTTACGATGCAAATAACAACATCGTATTGGTGGTGTTGTATGCCGATAAAAATTCGCCGGCAGGATTGGCAGGAGTAAAACGAGGTTGGACAATCACTGCTGTCAATGGACAGAGTGTTGCTTATGACGGATCCAATGGACCTAACGTAAACCGGGTGGTGAATGCTGTGTATTACGATGCCCAGGCGTCATTCACTTTTAAAAAGCAGGATGCAACCAGCACCACGTTGACACTCGCCAAAGCACAATACCAGATCAACCCGGTATTGTTTGATTCAGTCTATACCATCAGCGGAAAAAAAGTGGGATACTTTGTTTTCTACACATTCTCTAACGTTACCAATAACGGAACGGCTACCCTGACCAAACAGGAATTGACAAGGGTATTTAATAATTTCAAAGCACAGAATATCACTTCCCTCGTAGTTGACCTCCGGTACAATGGAGGCGGTTCTGTTAATACCACTGAATTTCTGGACAGCATGATAGCCCCGGCATCTGTAGCAGGCAAAGAGATGTACCATTATCTGTACAATGATAAATTGACCGCGCAAAAAACTCAGGTCGGACTCGAGGACAAAGTTTATTTCAAAGCGGGAGGAAGCCTCAACCTGCAAAACGTTTTCTTCGTCACCGGCAATCATACTGCATCCGCGAGTGAACTTACCATTAACAACCTGAAACCTTATATGAATGTTCAGTTGGTAGGTGATACCACTTTTGGTAAACCTGTTGGTTTCTTTACCTTCCACATCTCTATTTTCAAGAGCGGCGTTGAAAAAGATCTCGCTGATTTGTACGCTATCAATTTCGAAACGCGCAATGCCAATAATGAAGGTGGGTACTTCAATGGCTTGTATCCTGATAAAGTAGCACATGACTATATCGGCACTCCATGGGGTGATGATAACGGAGATGAAAACCTGAAGAAAATTTTCAATTTTATATCAACAGGTTCTTACGGAAGAACTATGGCTACCCCAGACAAGCTGAAACAAAACAAAAGCCTCAAAGTTCCGATACAACCCGAGCTCCGTCCGATGCGTTTCAACGGAATGGTGAGCGAAAGAGTGAGTGGCAGGATGAAGAATTTATTGAAGCGGTAGGAATACGCTTGTTGGTGCCTGGTAAACGATTCGCAGCGGCGAACGGAAAACAATAAACGACAAACGATTAACGATTAACTGTTCTTCTCTACCGGAGGCTTGAAGTCAGGATTTTTGTACATGGACTTATTGAAGAGGTAATATTTTCCATCCTTATAATTTTTCCAATATCGATGGCCTTCTACATCATAGTACAAGCGGCCATCCACACTCTTTTTGGCTGCGGCATCATTTACAAAAATAGTTTCGGGGTATAGTTTCTTTTCTGCATTTGGTGAAACAGGTTTGACTGCAGGTAATGAAGGCGCGTTCGCAGAAGGATTTGTTTCTGTAGGTTTTTTAAGTACTCCTTCTTCCTTATAAATAATAGCAGCACTTTTAGATGGGTGGCTTTTCTTGGAGCAGGAGGCAATGTAAAGAAACGCAATGGCACAGAGCAGGATGCCTGACTTTTTCATCGGATGTTTTTTGTTTGGCTCTCGTTAGCCAAAAAACATGCCATTCACGACTGCTCATCATAAATTTTGGGCAGTACTATCGGTTCAGCGATACAGCTATCACATATAAAACGATTGCAAGTGCGTACAGGCCAAGTATAATAATGGTGACGATACCATAGAATTTCAACAATGTTTTAAGATTTGAAAATGCCATTGTGAATTCATCCTGGTTAATTTCCTCGATAGCCTTCTTTATGCTGTTAGAAAATCGGAGTAGAAAAAGGCAGGGAAAAAATATCAGAGCAGCTATTAATATAAAGTTGAAGGTGATTCCCGCTTTGGACCCTTCAGGCAAGAATTCTGAATGCTGAGCGGCGCTTATTGAATCTATCAAAGAAGGCAGAATAAACGCAAATACGACAATCATTCCCGAAAATATCAAACCTATGACAGCAAGAAATTTGCCCCATTTAGCAGATTCCCTGAGCAAAATTTTTATATGCGGGGAAAATTGAAGATCATCATTCAAAAGGTTATTCTCGTCCATGGCAGCATTTTTTTGGTACCGCAACATTAGATAAAAAAATCAAATTGAAAACAATTTCCCCGGCTGCTCCTGAATTTTTCATCCACCTTTTGGCAGGTGTTTTAATAAGCTCTCGCAAACAGAACTCTTTCCTTGCTTGGGTTGCCGGAAAGGATGCATTTACCTTCTTCCTTGACATTATTCAGAGGAATACAACGGATGGTAGCTTTTGTCAGTTCTTTGATCTTTTCTTCAGTTTCAGCCGTACCATCCCAATGTGCAGCAAGAAATCCGCCTTTGGTGTCCAGGAGTGATTCAAATTCTTTCCAATCATCTACTTTGGTGATATGCGCATCTCTGAATGAAGCTGCCTTTTGAAAAATAGAAGTCTGAATATCGTCGAGAAATACCTTGATCGTATTGGCTATTCCATCCAGTGAAACCGTTTCCTTTTTTCGTGTATCCCTTCTCGTTACCTCAGCAGAATTGCTTTCAAGATCGCGAGGGCCGATTGCAAGCCTTACAGGCACCCCTTTTAATTCATACTCTGCAAATTTCCATCCCGGGCGTTTGTTATCATCATCATCATACTTCACAGAAATATTCAATGCTTTCAGATTCTCCATAATAGCATTCACCTTCTTATCTATCAATGCTTTCTCTTCTTCTTTCTTATAAACCGGTACGATAACCACCTGGAGCGGCGCTAATTTTGGAGGCAGCACCAATCCATCATCATCACTGTGCGCCATGATCAGTGCACCTATCAGCCTGGTACTTACTCCCCAACTGGTGGCCCATACATAATCCAGTTTGTTGTCCTTATCACTGAATTTCACATCGAACGCTTTCGCAAAATTCTGACCAAGAAAGTGTGATGTCCCGGACTGCAGCGCTTTACCATCCTGCATCAAAGCCTCAATGGTATAGGTGTCCACCGCACCGGCAAAACGCTCGTTAATACTCTTCACTCCTTTTACTACCGGAAGTGCCATCCAATTTTCTGCAAATTCAGCATATACATTCAACATTTGTTTTGTTTCAGCCACTGCTTCTTCTGCAGTAGCATGAGCCGTATGCCCTTCCTGCCAAAGGAATTCAGTAGTACGCAAAAAGAGTCGTGTGCGCATTTCCCAACGTACCACATTCGCCCATTGATTGATGAGCAAAGGCAGATCCCTGTAACTCTGTATCCAGCTTTTGTAAGTGTTCCAAATGATTGTTTCAGAAGTTGGTCTCACGATCAATTCTTCATCCAGCCTGGCTTCAGGATCTACAATAATGCCATTGCCATCAGGGTCATTTTTTAAACGGTAATGAGTGATGACAGCACATTCCTTGGCAAATCCTTCCACATGAGAAGCTTCCTTGCTCAGAAAACTTTTTGGAATGAACAAAGGAAAGTAAGCATTAGAATGGCCGGTTTCCTTGAACATCAGGTCGAGCTGCTTTTGCATATTTTCCCACAGGGCAAACCCATAAGGCTTAATGATCATGCATCCTCTGACGGCACTGTAATCTGCAAGTCCTGATTTGATCACGAGATCATTGTACCATTGTGAATAGTCTTTTTCTCTGCTGGTTATTTCCTTATTCATAATTAATTCGCTGCTAACACTTTTTTTGACAATGTATTTCTTGGATATTTTTTAACACCACTTATTGATTACCAAAGTACATTGCCATATTTTTTTATTAAATTTACGGTGAATTGGACGGCAAAAGTAAAGCAACATTACCTAATTAAATCTATCAGCTATGAAATCATTATACTTTCTTTTGGCAGGCTTCTCAATGTTTCTTTTGAGTTGTAGTTCTTCATACCGAACATCGCAGACCACAGATGATGTTTATTATTCACCGGCAATGAATAATAGTAACGCCAACAGTTATTCAAATTCTTCGGATGGTGATGACGGAGATTATGTCAGTGTTCAGGGTGATGATGACGTAAATAGTTATGGATACAGAAATGATGTGCAGGAAGATTGGTACATCAGGCGTGGCATCAATAATCCATTTTACAGAAATAATTTCTCCTTGAGTTTTGGCTATGGAGGATTCTACAATCTTTACGATCCGTTTTATAGTCCATTTTTTCCTCCATTTACCATGAATTCTTACTATGGCTATTCCGGATTGTGGGATCCGTATTATTATAACCGCAGTTGGCTAAGCCACACCATGTACCCTTATGGATACAGTCATTTTTACAATCCTTATGGGAATTACAGTCCGTTCTTTACTCCGTACGGAACCTACAGCTCTGGATATTTTAACCCTTATCCATACTCTGTCAATAGAGATAATGGTCCCAGGGTAATGGGGCTGAGTACTCCAAGGACAGGTATTTCTACACCCATCAGAGGGCAGAACAACCCTGACAGGCCCATCCTCGCACCGATCAGGACGATGAGGAATGGGAATGTGCAGAATGGCTCCACCATTGAACGACGTGTTACTCCAAGAAATAGTAATAACACCAGCCCTGCAAATAATAACAGGAATGTGCGCCGGTTCAAAAATTCATCTGGTAATGATGACTATTATACACCATCACGAAACGAAACCAGAAGATCCAATGATATTTCACCAGCGCCGAACCGGACATTTGAAAGGACTTCACCATCACCTTCAGTGGACAGAACTCCCACACCACCATCCAATAATAGTGGCAGCAAGAGTGCACCGGTAAGGAAGTTTTAATGTTACATATCCATCACACAAATCATATTTCCATAAATCCGGAAGAGGGTTTGTGTGTCTTCTAAGGAATAATTTCAACCAACTTCTATGAAAGTAATTATTATTTCCACTATGCTATTAATGTGCACTGCAATTTCTTTTGCCCAGGAGCCTGCAGATGCATTAAGATATTCCTACCTCACCGGTCAGGGAGGTACAGCCCGCAACCAGGCAATTGGTGGCGCCGGCGCTTCATTAGGCGGCGAGTTCACTTCTTTGTTTTTGAATCCTGCCGGATTAGGATTTTATAAGACCGGTGATTTCATTCTTACGCCTTCTATCAGACTCAATAATAATGATGCCAGTTACCTTGGAAGTTTGTCACCGACGGTTACAAGCAATAAATTTTCGTTGAATACTTCTGGGCTGATCATCGCATCTTCTGCTAATAATAGAAATGTGAGGAGCGTGAGTGTAGGGCTGGGAATTAATCGTACTGCTGATTTCAACAACAGAATCAGTTACAGTGGCACCAACAATTATTCATCCTATTCTGAAAGGTTTCTTGAAGAACTGATCAACAATAATGTAACTGACCCGAATGATGCAGCACAGAATTTCCCGTTTGGTTCTAGTATGGCTTTCAATACTTATCTGATTGATACAGTGCTGGGGCCGGGAGGAGAATTGGAAGGATACAGAAGTTTAGCCAATCCACAATTTGGCCTGTTGCAGCAAATGAATATGCATACTTCAGGTGGAATAACCGATGCGTCGATTGGCGTAGGTGTCAATCTGAAAGATGAATGGTATTTTGGTGGCTCTCTTTCATTTCCTTTTTTGAAATACCGGAGAGAAGCGAATTATTCTGAAAGTGATCCAGGTAATAAAATCAGTGATTTCAACTATTTCCAGGCGGATGAATTGCTGATCACAAAGGGGGTAGGTATCAATGCGAAATTTGGAGTCATTTATCAGCCTGCAGAAAAAGTACGGCTTGGATTTGCATTTCATACCCCAACATTTTACCAGCTTACAGATGATTATAATATGACCATCATTACTGATCTCGAGGGTTATGCAGGCCAAGGTATTTTACAGCAAAGTTCTGAGGATCTTAATAACGGACAGATGTTGCGTTCCAAATACAATATGTCGACACCGCTTAAGGCTATCCTGAGTGGAACTTATTTTATTGGTACAGGCCCGGCGGTAAGGCAGCAAAAGGGTTTTATCACAGCAGATGTTGAATATGTCAATTACAAACAAGCCGCCTTTCATTCAGCCTCTGATGACCAGAGTTATAAGACCTACTACAAACAGGTTAATGGCCAGATAGATGATGAATATAAACAGGCGATTAATGCAAGGTTAGGTGCAGAGTTAAAATTCAATACGCTAATGGTGCGTTTGGGTGGTGCATACTATGCTAATCCGTATCAATATGAAGATGCTCGCGTTGCAAAAATCACCGGTGGACTTGGATACAGAAACAAAGGTTTCTTTGTGGACGTTTCCTATACACATGCTATGCAAAAAGATGTTCACTATCCATATACCTTGCAGGACAAATCAAATACTCCTGCCTATCTTACAAACACAGGAGGATATGTAGCGGTTACAATCGGAGCTAAGTTTTAAATTTCAATTTTCAAAAAAAGGTCTGACAGGAATTTTCAGTTTCATTATCTTACCTGACTACCCAGCGATTTACCGAATTGTATTTTCCGGAGAGGTAGAATTTATAAAATGCAGAAGGCAATGAATGCAGGTCTATCGTGACATGTCCATCTCTGACCGGAATTTGTTTTATCAGATGATAATCATCATTGCCACCGGTCTTAAAATTGTTTGTCGTAGCAACATATACTTTCACTTCTCCATTCTGATCATGCACCTTCCATTGAAGGTTAATAAAATTGTTTCCAGATTCAGCAGCGACCGGATGGCTTAGAGATAATTTTCCTATGAATGGTATTCCGTCTAATTCTCTTGCTGATGTTATCGGAATTTGAATGTTCATAAATCTTGCGATAGTGGGCATGATATCAACAATGGAAGCCTGGTTGGTCTTGAAATATTCATTCAGATTTTTTGCATTGGTAAATATCCATCCTGCACGTTCGCGATCTGATTGACCTCCATGTCCTTTGCCTGTTTTTGGATCACGGCCGTGATCAGTAGTTACGATGATCAGCCAGTCTTCATTGTAATTTTGTTCCCTGAATTGAATAGCGTCCCAAATCTTTCCAATCAATTGATCCTCCCCGGTGATGGCATCGTAATACTGGTGGCTATCTCCATACTTGTGCCCCATATCATCAGTAAACTCAAGATAAACCCAGGACAGGTCAGGCGCCTGGCTCCTAATGCAGGAGGCTGCAGAATCAGCTACGGTGCTATCTATCCTGTGCATGAAAATTCTGTTTTCATGATGAGGAAATCGAACGATATCTTTTTCTAATCCATCTAACTTGTAATCAAACCTGATGTTACCAGCAGCAGCCAAACCCTCTCCTGCCAACATAGTTCTATTGTCTTCCCAACTGGAAAATATTCCTATCTTTTTATCAGGATTACTTTCCTTCAGCAACCTGAATACATTTTTGTAGTGATAATTGGGTGATTGATTGTAATTGTCCCACACATTGTGTTTATTGGCCCAGGTACCTGTAAGCACACTGTTATATCCAACCGCGGAAATTGTAGGCGTTTCCGAATAACCACCCCGTTCGCCACCCACTAGGGCGTGGGCATATCCTCCTTCGTTTGCGATGGCCTTCAGGTTTGGAAGGTTTAATTTTTCAATCACATCCGAAGGAATACCATCTACAATGATGAATACTGCTTTCTTAGATTTAGCCTGTCCAAAGAGAATACTGCCTGATAACAGGAATACACACACTAAAAGCAATCGTTTCATTGTTTATTTTTTTGCAGATGATATTATAGAAGCTACCATATCCTCACTCTCAGGCTATCCGGCCTGTACATGCCATCACCTGGTTGTACATTGTATGTCTTGTAAAATTCGTCCACATTACCAAATGGACCATTGACACGATACTTTGCAGGAGAGTGTACATCGGTCATAAGTTGGCTCCGCAGTCTTTCAGGCCTGATCTCATACAACCAACTGAGTGCGTATCCCATAAAAAATCGCTGCATCGGTGTAAAACCATGAATGATTTTATTCTCTTTAAATGCGTCTGATTTTTTAAATGCAGTAATACCGATTTCTATGCCGCCCAGGTCTGCAATATTTTCTCCTTGCGTAGCTTCCCCGTTGATGTGGTATCCGGGTAGGGGTTCATATTGATTAAACTGTTCTATGATTAGTTTGGCACGTTGTGCAAAAGCTGCAGAGTCGTGTGCAGTCCACCAGTTATGCAGATTTCCAACTGCATCATAGAGCCTTCCCTGGTCGTCGAATCCATGGGTGATCTCGTGACCAAAATAGCTGGCTCCGGCATATCCATACATGACAGCTTCATCTAAGTCCTCATCATTATATCCCGGTACGATGAATGCTGCAGCCGGAAATACCATCTCATTATTTGAAGGGTCATAATAAGCATTATAGGTTTGAGGATACATTCCCCATTCCGACTTGTCCACAGGCTTACCCAGTTTATTAAAGTTGTAACTGTGCCACCATCTATTTGCTATGACCATATTCTGAAAAAAACTTTCATGACCAATATGCATGGTGCTAAAGTCTTTCCATTTATCAGGATAACCGATCTTCCTCTTTATTGCATCCAATTTTGCAATTGCTTTTTGTTTGGTACTGTCCGTCATCCATGTCAGGTTCTGCATTCGTTCACGATAAGCATCCGTGATCTCCACTGCCATTTGTTCGTATCTCTTTTTTGAAGATTCTTTAAAATATTCTTTTACATACAACTGGCCGATCAATTCTCCCATGGCACCTTCTTCCTGGCTGTAAATCCTCTTCCAGCGCGGTTTCCTTTCTTTAGCCCCTGAGAGTAATTTAGTATAGGAGAATGACTCAACGCCGAATTTTTCGGGAAGCGCTTCCGAAAATTCACTGACCAGGTGATAGATCAGGTATTTTTTCAGTACGTTTATAGATGTTGCAGCCAGCGATGCATCCAAAGATTTGAAAAATTCAGGTTGACCGATAATAACAGAGTCAATATTGGCAACCCCTACTTCAGAAAGGAAGTGCTTCCAATCTATGGACTTGTTGAATGTTTGGAATTCACCAAGTGGCATTTTGTTGTAATTCGAATAAGGATCTCTGAGATCTGCCAGCTTACGCGAATACATGGCCAGCCTTGTTTCCAGGGTAAATATAGATCTTGCATGCCGGAATGAAGTATCCTTATTGCCACCGAGCAATGTCAGCACATTTGCCACATGTTGTGCATAAGCGGTCCGAATGTGAACAGTAGCGCTATCCTGGTTGAAATAATAATCCCTGTCGGGCATCCCAAGACCACCTTGCCTGAGGAATAATGCATATTTGCTGCTTACCTTATCATCCTGGCCTACATAACAATTAAAAAAGACACCTACGCCAATTCTTTGCAATGCTCCTGCCGCATTAATAATTGAAGGCAAGTCTGTACAGTTATTGATAGTATCGAGGTAGGGCTGCAGGAATTGCAATCCCTGCTTTTCAATTTTTGCACTGTCACTCGCAACCCTCCAGAAGGTTCCAATCTTTTTTCGGATAGGATCAGGGCCATCATAAGATGCAGCAGCTTCATTTATTTTTTTCATTCTGTTTTGAATCTCATCTGCTACCACATAACCAATACCCCAGGAACTCTCATCTGAAGGAATCGGATTTTTCTTTATCCAGCCACCATTGGCGTGGTCGAAAAAATCATTTACAGGAAGCACTGTGGAGTCAATATTTTCTTCAAATGCAAGCTGATTGAACTTGCCATTTTTACTTTTGCATGATATAATTAATAGGATGCAACATGAAAAAAGAATTCCTTTCATTTTATAGCTATTTCCGGTTTATAATTACAATAACAAGCAGTCAGAAAAAAACGATTAAATAAAGATAATGTAAGTTTTTCTAATCCATGTGGCAACGTATCTTTGCTGCTTAACTCCGAGGGAATGAATATACACAAGGAAGGTTACAAATCAATTGCACTGGCAGCGCTGGTATTCGGTTTTGTAAATATTATATTCTTTTATTTCTTCAGTGCATCTATGCCTGTTATTGCCTGGTTTGTTTTTGGGATCACCCTTGTGCTTCTCTTATTTATAATCTCATTTTTCCGGTCGCCAAGAAGGCATTTTACAATTGCACATCACCAGATCATTGCACCGGCTGATGGAAAGGTGGTGGTGATAGAAGAGACAGAGGATACAGAATATTTCAAGGACAAGCGACTCCAGGTTTCCATCTTCATGAGCCCTGCGAATGTACATATCAACCGTATCCCCATGTCAGGCAAAGTGTGCTATAGCAAATATCACAATGGAAAATACCTGGTGGCCTGGCATCCAAAATCATCAACAGAAAATGAGAGACATTCTGTAGTTATCCAGAATGATAAGATAGAAATACTCGTGAAGCAAATTGCAGGAGCACTTGCAAAAAGAATCGTAAACTATCTCAAAGTAGGTATGCCCGTGAAACAGGGAATGGAAATGGGCTTTATAAAATTCGGAAGCCGTGTAGATATTCTTCTGCCTGTGGGCACTGCCGTTGATGTTAAGTTGAATCAAAACGTGAAAGGAGGTGTTACTGTCCTGGCCACGATAGATTCTATGATACCTGTTGAAGGAAATGCAGAGGCTGAATCCAGAGAAACAGAATAATAATTAATTCATTTTTTTACTCCTCTCGTAAATGCTATGAAATCTGTAGCGGGCAATTTTGCTACATGCTGCTGGCGCAACATGCAGATGATTTGCCCATGATGATAAGTCTGATGATTGAACACGTGTAGTAATATTTCATAAACAGGCTGCTTGAATGCCTCCTTCTTGGAATTGCGGTACTCTATTACATGCTGAAGTTTCACATCACCGGCTTTATTGACCCATTCCACCCATTGGTCTGACATTCTGATGATCATCTCCGACAACTTTTCCAAGTCAGTTTCAACCTCTGAAGGTAGTGGCGCTGCATACTCTTTCAGATGCAGGCGTTGCCACCAGGTATTGTCTGCATTGGCCACATGATACAATGTCTTATAGATACTTCCAAAACTGCTCTTCATGTCTTTTGAAAGCACTTCTTCGGGCACTTCTTTCAGTTTTGCGATTAAAATTTTGTTCGCCCATCTTCTGTATGCAGCTATCTGCAAAAGCATTTGTTTCATTCTGAATAATTGAGGATAAAATTTTCTTCAAATCTATTTTATCCTGTTCAAATGATCAATAATAACCAAATGTATTCGGTACTTTTGCGGCGCAAAATCAATGAACATGCATTCTGAAAAAGATGATTTAAGCGGCTTTAGTTCTACAGCCATTCATGCCGGCCATGAAACATCGGACAATTACGCCCACCTCACTCCTATTTATGCAAGCAGTACTTATGTATATGACACAGCAGATCAGGGAATGAAAAGATTTAAAGGAGAAGAAGACGGATTTATTTACAGCAGGTGGGGCAACCCAAATTTCAGAGAAGCTGAAATGAAAATTGCAGCATTGGAGTCTTTTGGCATCAGGCAGAATGGCAAGCCACTGGAATTGCAGGCTATCCTGCATGCGAGTGGCATGGCTGCTATCTCCTCATTGATGCTTGGTTTACTGAAGCCAGGAGACAAAGTACTGAGCCACTTTTCTCTTTACGGGGGTACGCAGGAGTTGCTTAATAAAATTTTGTCAGGGCTGAATATTGCTTCAGACATTGCCGATCTGCGCAATCTTGATATTGCAGAGCAAAAAATCAAAAACGATGCTTCGATAAAACTGATCTACCTGGAAACTCCTGCCAATCCTACCATTCAATGTGTGAATATTGAAGCGATCACTAAATTGGCAAAATCGAAAAATATTATTGTAGCAGTTGATAATACATTCTCGACTCCTTATTTGCAACAGCCATTCAGGTTTGGGGTGGATTATGTGGTGCATTCTACAACAAAGTTTCTCAATGGCCATGGCACCGCCATCGGTGGTGTGCTCATAGGAAGGGATTTGGAAATGATGAAAGGAAGATTAGAAAAAACCAAACGGTTGTTAGGCGGCAGCAGCAATCCTTTTGATGCCTATCTTTTGATTCAGGGAATGAAAACACTGGAGGTACGCATGGAACGGCATTGCAGTAATGCTGAAAAAGTGGCTGCATTCCTAAGCAATCACACTGCAGTCGAAAAGGTTAACTATCCCGGATTGGATTCGCATCCTGACAAACAGGTAGCATTAAAACAAATGAAACATCCAGGCCCTATGATGAGTTTCGAATTAAAGGGAGGACTGGAAGCAGGAAAGAAATTCATTGATCATTTGAGGATGTGTGTAAGAGCCGTTTCATTAGGTACTTGCGATACGCTCATATCCCATCCCGCATCTATGACCCACTATGGCGTACCTGAAGCTGACAGAATAAAATACGGAATTACCAATGGCCTGATTAGAATGAGTGTCGGCATAGAAAATGTAGAAGATATCATCAGCGATCTTGATCAGGCATTGCGTTTCTAAAACTAAAAATGATATGGCAGAAGAAATTTTAGAAAACCTTGTCATCCGTGTTGCGTCTCAAAACGATGCTCCTGCCATGATGAATCTTATCCGTGAGCTGGCAGCGTTTGAAAAAGCGCCTGATGCTGTAACTGTTTCTGAAGAAACTTTCATTGAAAACGGATTTGGCCTGCATCCTGTTTGGTATGCTTACGTAGCGGAAGTGGATAAGACGGTAGTTGGATTTGCTTTGTATTATATCAGGTACAGTACATGGAAAGGCCCGAGGATGTACCTCGAAGATATCCTGGTAACGGCAAATTGGAGGAGCAGGGGGATTGGAAGATTGCTATTTGAACAACTTATCATTACAGCGAAGGAAAAGAAACTTGGCGGAATGGTATGGCAGGTATTGGATTGGAATATAGATGCAATTCGATTTTATAAAAGATACAAAGGAGTGAAATTTGATAGTGAATGGGTGAATTGTTCATTAGACTTTTAAAAATAAAAATCAGAGATAAATATGGCAGAGAAAATTGTGATGAATAGCAATGGCACGTTAAAGGTACCTGATAACCCGATCATCCCCTTTATCGAAGGAGATGGCATAGGGCCGGATATCTGGCGGGCTGCAGTACGAGTGTTTGATGCTGCGGTACAGAAAACTTACAATGGCAAAAAGAAAATAGAGTGGAAAAAAGTATTGGCAGGCGAAGAGGCATTCGAAAAGACCGGTAGCTGGATGCCGGAAGAAACAATGCAGGCATTCAAAGATTACCTGATCGCCATCAAAGGCCCACTGACCACTCCTGTTGGTGGTGGCATCAGGAGCCTGAATGTAATGCTGCGACAGGAACTGGACATGTATGTTTGTCAACGGCCTATAAGATATTTCGAAGGAGTTCCCTCTCCTATGTGGCAACCTGAGAAAGTAAACATGGTTATTTTCAGAGAAAATACTGAGGATATCTATGCAGGCATAGAATACATGACCGGGACACCGGAAGCAGAAAAACTTCTTTCGTTTCTGCAGAATGAAATGAAAGTAAGCAAGATTAAGTTTCCTGAGTCAACATCCATTGGTATTAAGGTAGTATCACGTGAAGGTTCGGAGCGGCTGATCAGATCAGCCATTCAATATGCGATTGCCAACAAACTACCCAGTGTAACACTGGTACACAAAGGCAACATCATGAAATTTACCGAAGGCGCATTCAAAAACTGGGGATACGATCTGGCAGAAAGAGAATTTTCGCAACACACTTACACCTGGAATCAATGGGAAGCCACAAAGAAAGTGCATGGTGAAGAAGTAGCCAATGAAGACATGCGTATTGCAGCTATCGGAGGTAAAGTGATCATCAAAGACGCAATCGCTGATAATTTTTTACAACAGGCATTGCTTGCTCCGCAAAATTATTCCATCATCGCGACACTCAACCTGAATGGCGACTATATCAGTGATGCATTGGCTGCGCAGGTAGGTGGAATCGGAATTGCACCCGGCGCTAACATCAATTACAAAACCGGAAATGCTGTCTTCGAAGCCACACACGGCACAGCTCCCCGATTTGCCAATACCAACAGCATGAATCCTTCCTCTCTTATTTTGAGTGGGGTTATGATGTTTGAATACCTTGGCTGGCGGGATGTAGCCGAAAACATCACACACGCTGTCGGAAAAACAATTCGCAACAAAACCGTTACCGTTGACTTTTACAACCTCATGAATGATGCGAAACTGCTTTCTACAAGCGAATTTGGAGATGCCATCATTCAGCATTTATGAATCAATGTCGTTTAGTCAAGGAGGAGGTCATGGCGAGGAGGCACGACAAAGCCAACTCAAACCCACACTGAGTTTGCTTCGGTATTTACTGAACTAAGAGACTGGCTTCATTCCCCTTCGTACCCTTTGCAATGAAGTGTTGATGAAAGAGCTTATTTAAACGACATTGATTTATGATTCTGAAAAGTTATATGCTTTGCAATAGGAAAAGGCAGATAATAAGCTACTATTCATAATGCCTATTTTATTATATTGCGGAGTTTAAAAACTAAAAATTTATATCAATTAATACAATGGAAAAAATCAAAGTAGCCAACCCGGTGGTAGAACTGGATGGAGATGAAATGACAAGGATCATCTGGAAGTATATCAAAGACAAATTGATCTTGCCTTATTTAGATATTGATATTAAATATTATGATCTCAGCATTCAGCATCGTGATGCTACCAAAGACCAGGTAACAGTTGATGCTGCAAACGCTATCAAAGAACATGGTGTTGGCATCAAGTGCGCCACTATTACTCCCGACGAAGCAAGGGTGAAAGAATTTAATCTCTCTCACATGTGGAAAAGCCCTAACGGAACCATTCGTAACATTTTGGACGGAACAGTTTTCAGGGAACCAATTGTAATGAAAAATATTCCCCGGTTGGTAAATAACTGGACAGCGCCCATCATCATTGGCCGTCACGCATTCGGCGATCAGTATCGCGCTACAGATACTGTGATCAAGGGCAAAGGAAAACTCACAATGACCTTCACACCTGAAGGTGGTGGTGAAGCTACTACATGGGAAGTATTCGACTTCAATGGCGATGGAGTTGCCTTGAGTATGTACAATACTGATAAAAGCATTGAAGGCTTTGCACGTAGCTGTTTCAATATGGCATTGAATAAAAAATGGCCATTGTATCTTTCAACAAAAAATACCATACTGAAAAAATACGATGGAAGATTCAAAGATATCTTCCAGGAAATCTATGAGAAAGACTTCAAAGAAGCATTCGTGCAGGCAGGCATCACCTACGAACACAGGTTGATCGATGATATGGTAGCCAGTGCATTGAAGTGGCATGGTAATTTTATCTGGGCTTGTAAGAATTATGATGGTGACGTGCAGAGTGATACTGTAGCGCAGGGTTTTGGTTCTTTAGGATTGATGACAAGTGTTTTGATTACTCCTGACGGCAAAACGCTGGAAGCAGAGGCAGCTCACGGAACAGTTACACGTCACTTCCGGGAACACCAACGGGGAAAACCTACCTCAACAAACCCCATTGCATCCATATTTGCCTGGACGAGAGGCCTTGACTTCCGGGGAAAATTAGACAATAATCAAAAACTCCGGAACTTTGCCCACCTGCTTGAATCGGTTTGCATAGAGACTGTAGAATCAGGTAAGATGACCAAGGATTTAGCAGTGTGTATCAAGGGAAATAAGGTAGAAGCCGGTAATGATTATCTCTATACAGAAGAATTCCTTGAAGCCATAAATCAGTTGCTGATGGAGAAAATCAAGGTGGGGTAAAGCTTCGGTCCAAATATTTGGGAATAAATTTTGTGGCATATTCAGGATTTTAGCGGATAGTTTTTCACTCGCAAGTTGTTTTGCGGTGATTTTCGTATCGACCAGACTTCTGAAACAGAAAATTGAAATGCTCGAAAATTCTTTTTTTAAGATTGCCAATGAGGCGCCGGTAATGATGTGGGTAGCCGACCCAAACCAGAATTTTATCTTCTTTAATTCTTCATGGTTGGATTTCAGAGGTGAAACTCTTGAAGATGAAAAAGCAGGAAACTGGGTTGAAAACATACATTGTAAAGATGTAACCAGGGTGAACAGGCAGTTTGAGAAAAACTTTAAGAACCAGAAGCCTTACAAACTTGAATACAGGCTGAAACGACATGACGGCACTTATCGCTGGATATTGGAGAATGGGACGCCGCGGTTCAATAAAGACGATGCATTTTCAGGATTTATCGGTTCTTGTGTGGATATACACGAGATCAAGGAATTGGAAAAAAGAAAAGAAAAATTCATCACTGCTGCAAGCCATGAGTTAAGAACGCCATTGACAACTCTGAATGTGTACCTTCATTTGATAGATGATTATTTTAAGCAAAATCAATTACCGGATTTCGGTCAATATGCTAATGGCGCAATTCGCCAACTCAACAAAGTCAATAATCTTATTGAGCAACTGCTCGATCTTAATAAAATACAATCTGGGGCTTTAAGTTATGAGTTTAGGGAAATATCTTTCGGAGTTTTGGCAAGCGCTATTATTGATAGAATGAGAATACTTCACCCATCACGGAATATTCTGCTTAAGGGAAAATCGGAAGCAGTTATTTCTTGCGATCCGGAGAAGTTATCCCAGGCTATTGAAAACATATTGAATAACTCGTTGAAGTTTTCGGAAGAAGATACCGATATTCTGATCATGATAAAGGAAGATGGAAAAAATGTTTTCCTTGATGTAAAAGACTTTGGTATCGGAATTGCTAAAGAATATCTGCCCAAAATTTTTGATAGGTTTTACAGGATACCCGGAACGAAAGAAGAAACCTATCCAGGGTTAGGAATGGGGCTTTACCTTTCTCAAAAAATTATAAAAAAACATAATGGCAGAATAAATGTTGAAAGTGTAGAGAATGAATACACAAAATTTTCGATCCAAATTCCGTTAATATAGAAAAACCACACGTTCCCCTATGGCCAAAATCTTAGTAGTAGATGATGATCCGGATATTTTGTCTGTAATGGAGATTTTACTTTCCATGAAGGGCTTTACAGTAGATGTAACTGCTCGCGGAGATAATACCTTTTCAAAAATTGAATCCTTTCAACCCGATTTAATCTTGCTCGATGTATTGATTAGCGGGCACGATGGTAGGGCTATCTGCAAAGAAATAAAAAGCAACGCAAACCTGCGCCACCTTCCGGTGATCATGCTCTCTGCACATCCCGGCGCAGCGGCATCCATTAATGATTATGGTGCAGATGGATTCATTTCAAAACCTTTCGAAGTGGAAAATCTACTGAAGAAGATCAATGAACAGCTTCATTTGGCATCCAGTTAATCAACAATTTTTTTCTGGCAAGCTTGAACACTTTCCGCTAAAACCGGACAATTCAGTGTATCATTAGCGAACACTTCTTTTTTTTCAAGATTCTAATCATTTGAAAACCAATAATCTTTTAAACAGGAATAACATTGGTATGTGTTTACAGGCAGTAACTTAAGTATTGACTATAATTACCAGGATAACCCATGTTTAAAAATTATTTCAAGATTGCTTTCCGCCACTTTAGAAGGAACAGTATATATGCCATTATCAATATTCTCGGATTGAGTCTTGGCCTCGCATGTGCTATGCTCATCATGCTGTATGTAAAGGATGAAGTTAGTTATGACAGGTTTCATCCCAATGTGCAGAACATTTACAGAATCGTAAGCAAGTCCAATTTTGCCGGCGAAACACATTTGGACGGGAATACCGGAAACCTGCAGGGACCAAGGTTCAAAGCAAATGTTCCGGGTATAGTTTCTTTTGTCAGGATTCAACAAGGTAATGAAGATATGAAGTTGGGTAATGAAGTGCTGTCAAGGTCCTTATTGTATGTGGATAGTAACTTTTTTTCTATGTTTCATTTTCCGCTATTGTCAGGAAACCCTGTAACATGTTTGAAAGACCCAAAGTCAGTAGTAATCTCTGAAGATGAGGCAGTCAAACAATTTGGTACCAGAGAAGCAGTCGGAAAGTTGATGATGGTAAGGAAAGACAGTTTGTTTGTTCCTTACCAGGTATCTGCTGTTGCAAAAAAAGTACCTCAGAACTCATCCATACAGTTTGATATCCTGATGCCCTTTATTGAATCAGCTGAGGATGAAAAAAACAATGACCTGTGGTTCAATTTTTTTCTCAACACTTTTGTGGTATTATCGCCCAATGCCAAAGTGCCTTCAGTTGAAAAACAAATGCAGGCATACTTTGAAAAAGATGCTACCGCATCATTCCTGAAAATGATGAAAGAGTTTGGCGGAAATCCTGATGGAGGCCCGGGCACGTATTTCTTGCAGCCATTCACTGCCATGCACCTGAGCACAGACCTTCCTCCTCAAAACGGCCTGGTCAATGCGAGCAACCCAATGTATTCCTATATTCTTACAGCCATTGCATTGTTTGTGCTGCTCATTGCCTGTATCAACTTTGTCAATCTCACTATTGCACGATCTGTGAAGCGTGCAAAGGAAATTGGAATTCGCAAAGTGGTAGGTAGTAGCAGGCCGCAACTGATCAGGCAATTTTTGACGGAGTCTTTTGTCTTGTGCTTTTTCGCATTCGGACTGGCCCTTCTTTTTGTCGAATTGATATTGCCACTCTTTAATCAATTATCCAACAAGGCTCTTGCATTATCGTATTTGGCAGATGCAAAATTGATAACCGGATATGTCGCTTTGTTTCTTATCACCGGCTTACTCGCCGGATTTTATCCTGCTATCATTTTGTCTGGGTACAAACCTGTAGCCACACTGTATAGCAGATTCACATTAGGAGGAAAAAATTATTTACAAAAGTCGTTGGTGGTATTACAATTTTCTCTCGCATCATTCCTGATCATTGGCACATTGATCATCTATTCTCAATTTAATTTCCTGGTGAGTACTCCGCTTGGTTACGACGACAGCAACATCATCGAATTGAGTAAGGATAACCTGACTCACCCCCAGGCAGCGATCTTCAAATCGGAACTGATGAAGAATCCTGATGTAGTCGGAGTTGCTCCCAAGAATGGAGGCTTTTGGCGAACAATGGGAAGGCTTCGCAACGACTCCAATATTACCTTCAAATATGAGACAGTGACTGAAGCCTATCTGCCGGTGATGAAGATACCAATTGTTTCAGGTAGAAATTTTTCTGAAAAATTCCCCTCCGATTCAACAAATTCCGTTATAGTAAATGAATCATTTGTGAAGAAGGCCGGATGGAAAAACCCAATTGGAGAATCGATTTCATTTTTATTTCAGAATGAGTCGTACCGCGTCATAGGCGTGGTGAAGGATTATCATTCCGGATCGTTGAATGAAGAAATAGGCCCGCAATTATTTACAATGAGGAATGGTAACAAATTTGGGCAGTTCGACATTAAATACAGACCAGGTAGTGCTTCGGCAGTTATAAAATTTCTTCACACAAGATTCAATGAATTCTTCCCGATGTCTCCATTCATCTATGTATTCAAAGACGATCAGAATAGAAAAATGTATGAGCAGGAAGCGAAGTGGAAACAAATATTGTTGTTTGGTGCTTTACTTACCATCTTTATCAGTTGTATCGGGTTATTCGGATTATCCGTACTCTCTGCAGAAAAACGTGTGAAGGAAATTGGAATTCGAAAAGTGTTAGGAGCATCTGTACAAAACATTGTTTCTATATTGAGTAAGGATTTTCTAAAATTGGTTTTGATTTCTCTGGCGATTGCAATTCCTGCCGCATGGTTAGCAGGCAATAAATGGTTGGAGAATTATCCTTACCGGATCACTATCGGATGGAGTATTTTCATCTTCGCTGTCGTAGTAGTGGTTTGTATTGCATTACTCACAGTGAGTTTCCAGGCAGTCAAAGCTGCAATAGCTAACCCTGCAAAAGCATTGAAATCGGAGTGAGTGCAAATGGAGTCCGCCCAGGAGAAGTGAACACTGAATTTGTAAAATAATTTCATCCGCCTTGTCGGACGAACAACGAACGATATTCAACGTTTAGCGAATCATTACCCTTCTTTCCGGTTTGAGCCAATCATCTGCTGCAATAGCAACCCAATCAAAATTACCAGGGCTGCTCCTATCACATTCAGCCACAGAAAGCTGATGAAATCTAATCGATAGATGATATAAACCAATACCTCAGAAATAATAGCACCATAAAATAGTGCATTGGCCCTGATACTTCGAAACCAAAAAGCAACAAGAAATATTCCGAGTATGACTCCATAAAACAATGATCCGAGAATATTGACCGTCTCTATCAGGCTATTGCCAAGGTTGCTGGCAAACTCTGCTACTATGATGCAAAACACTCCCCAAAAAAGGGTATATAATTTTGAAACGACATAATCCATTCTGGGTGTCATTTCCTTATCAAAGTACTTCTTGTGAATATCGACAACTGTACATGCAGCGAGAGAATTCAAAGCAGCGGCAATGCTTCCCCACGCAGCAAGAAAGATCACAGCTATCAGCAATCCAATCAATCCTTCCGGTAAAAAATCCAATACAAAACGCAGGAAGATATAGTTGGTATCATTGACATCCTCTCCCGGTAATGCCTGTGAAATCACAGTAGCATACCTCGCTCTAATCTCCTGTTGTGAGCCATGATCACTTGCAGCGATCATTTGATATTGTTGTTCCAGCGATTCTAATTGTGGTTCATAAGAGGTCAGTTTGGCACGCTCTACCTGTGTTTCATTAAAATGCAATGGTGCTTTGTGGAATTGATAAAATGCAAAGATCAACACGCCCAATCCAAGTATGAGGAATTGCATCGGAACCTTCACGATTCCATTCATCAGCAACCCCATCTTGCTTTCTTTGGTATTCTTTGCAGTAAGATATCTGCCCACCTGGCTGTGATCTGTTCCGAAATAAGAGAGCGCAAGGAATAGGCCACCAATTAAGCCACTCCAGATGTTGTATTTATCTTTCCAGTTAAAACTTCCATTTTCAAATCCGGAGGTAATGATATTCATCTTGCCACTCTTCCCCCCTATTGACAGTGCATCGGCAAAGTGAATATTGGCTGGCATCAATTTTACAACGAGATAACCTGCTATTGCCATGCCTCCGAATACTATGAGTAACTGAAGTTTCTGTGTGTGGGCTACAGCGCGGGCCCCGCCACTCACCGTGTAGATGATGAGCAGGCCTCCCATGATGATATTGGTGTAATAAATATTCCATCCCAACAATGAACTCAGAATGAGAGAAGGTGCATATATGCTCACCCCGGTGGACAATCCACGTGATACCTGGAACAGGAAAGAGGTAAAGGTTCTTGTCTTGAGATCGAACCGGTTTTCCAAAAATTCATAAGCTGTATATACTTTCAGGCGATTGAACACCGGTACAAACACAATACAGATAATGATCATAGCCAGGGGTAATCCAAAATAGTATTGTACGAACCGCATACCATCCGTATATGCCTGCCCGGGTGCACTAAGAAAGGTAATAGCACTGGCCTGCGTACCCATAATGCTGAGCAGTACCAGGTACCAGGGCATATCCCGATTGCTCAGAAAATAGCCGTCAAGGTTTTTTGAAGTACGGCTTTTATAGACTCCATATACAATAACAAAAACCAGTGTGATGATCAATACCAACCAATCCCGTACACCCATAACTGTTATTTATTGGTTGAAGAGATGAGTTATGTAAGAATAAAACAGAATTTGCAATAAAAGAAAGCACAGCACAATCATGTACCACCTATTCCAGTACCTGCTGTTTTCCTTATTGCTATTCATATTACTTCTTTGACTGTGGTTTTGCGATCAGGTTGGCAAATAATCTGAAGGCACCAGGAACTCCTTCAGGCAATTCTCTGAAGAATACCAGTCCACAATATACAAACCGGCCTTTACCATAATCAGCATATATAACACTACCTTGTTCCGGTGATTCTCCAGGGTCATGCATAGATAACAGTGGATGGTATTTCGATTCATATCCCTGTGCCTGGTAAGTGCTTCGTTCCTGTATCCATCCGTCAAAATCTCTTTCAGAAATCTTGTTGGGATAATTTAAAAGAGAATTATTTGGATCGACAAATTTAACTTCAGCATCTTCATCTGTAACTCTTGTTCTTGATATCTGAAATGGAAAAGGGCCGATTTCTCCTTTTACAGTGCCGATATTATTATTGGTATTGTATTGCACAAATAGCACACCACCCCCTTTTACGTAATCCATCAGTGCTTCGTGAATCCCATTGAGCCAGCCATGAATGTTGTAAGCACGTACACCGGTTATTATGACGTCATACTTTGCCAGCGACTTTGCTGTAATATCTGATTGTGATAGTGTTGTTACGGAATAGCCCATTTGCTGCAACGCATCAGGAATCTTGTCGCCAGCTCCGGGGATGTATCCTGCGGTCTTGCCTGAGATTTTTAAATCTACGGAGACCAATCGTGTATCTGATTTTGGGAAATAAACGATATCAGGTATATGAGGATAACTGATCAGTATCTTGTAGTGATCAAATGTGTCCGACTTTGCTACATCGTAGAAATGAATAGTGTCTGCGAGGTTGATACCTGATTTCAGAGAATAATATTTCAGGCCAATCTTATCTGAACTGATATTACCGTCAAAATGTTCGCGAATTCTACCTTCGGCGAATGTAGAGTCATTGATGGTAATATGAGTCCTTACCAGCACCGGCTTATTATTTACCGACAATGCCATACCAGGTTCCGGCTTTATTTCCACTGCAGGTATGATGTAAACAGGCTGATATTCTTCTCCCTTCACCGGGTCATTCGATTTGTATTGAACGGGCAAGTCAAAATTGATTTTAGTACCATTAAAATCTAACTGAATTTCACAACTCAATGGATCATTTTCCGGCTTACCGATTAGTTGCTGATCATGTACTGTAAATGCTCCTTTCGTCATCGGGTAGGCCAGCCAATATGGCTGTGATATAGGCGTATTCGGAGCGAGCGATACTTTCATTGGCTCACGCACATTTTCATCAGAAGGTAATTTCTTGTAAAGAAAAAAGTTTTTATTGCCCAGCGAAACAGAGGTAACGGTGACGGATACACCGAGTCGGTTGTCTGCATTAAAGGTCAATGAAACATTTTTCCCCGGAATCAGGAAATGTTCATTGGATACTACCTCCATAAATAATCCCGAGCAGTCCTTTATCACCTGTTTCACTTCTTTGAGTTTTTCAGTTTTCCAGTATCCATCAGGTAATTCAAAAATCCGGTTATATAGTTCAACCAGGGAAGGAACTGACTTTTCCGGTTGTCCGAATGAATAAGAATTTTCAATTTGGTTAATGGCTGATTCAATTTCCGGATGCCCGATGCGGCTCCAGGTTGTAACCACTCCATCAAGTAAAGTGGAATCAGGTGCATCACCTTTTATGGTTTTGAAATATTCAAACTGCTCACCGCGGGACGAAGGCACTCCGAAACCCTGGCTTTTGTGCTGGCTGCGGCTGTGGGCTGCTATTTCGCCATAGCTTTCACCAAGCAATGGATTATATCCACCCACGTTGATTGAAAACTGATTTTTAGCTGTCGTATTTACAGAACCGAAATTGAAAGTATTCCACAACAATCTTTTGGGCTTCCATGTGGTAACACCATACTGGAACTGTTCTGGAAATCTCGTAGTGTCACCAGCCGCATCAAATGCTTCTCCCGCAAGGATTGCAGATGCTGTGTGATGCCCGTGCCCTCCTTCACCGGTTGTAGGAAATCTTGTGATGATTACGTCGGGCCTGTATTTCCTGATGATCCAAACCACATCACTCAAAATCTTTTCTTTGTTCCATATCCGAAAAGTTTCATCAGGCCCTTTGGAATACCCAAAATCATAGGCACGTGTAAAGAATTGTTCACCGCCATCTATTCGCCGTGCAGATAATAACTCTTGTGTACGAATCAGTCCAAGTGCTACGCCCTGGTCGTCCCCAATCAGGTTCTGGCCTCCATCTCCCCGCGTCATGCTCAGGTAGGCAGTCTTGTACAATTTGTCATTGCTGAGAAATGCAATCAATCGCGTATTCTCATCATCAGGATGGGCAGCGATATACAATACCGAACCAAGCACATTCAACTTTTTTATTTTTTGAAATATCTCTGATGATGGATAAGGTTTCGGAGGTTGAGCCTGTGATGATATAAATTGGATAGAAACCACGAGCAATAAAATCCAGCGCATCTTATAAAAGTTATTTGGCTAAAGTATGAAAATGTGGGGGAAGAATTGTCAATTGTTAATGGTTAATTGATATTGGTGAATTGTAAGAGCAATTTTTTTCTATGTTCTTATTTACTCCGGCTGAACCGAATTGTGACTAATGACCGACGATTCGCCGCGTCCGGCGATACCCCTCCACAATAATCACTTTCTGAAAAAATTCAATTAGCTATCTTTGGCAGCAATTCATTTTATGCTAAAGAAAATATACGAAGCCGTACAATTTATTCAATCGCGAACTGCGATACAACCTCGCGTTGGAGTGATACTGGGCAGCGGGTTAGGAAGTTTTGCCGGTGAGATTGTTAAGGAATCTGAAATACCATATTCCGAAATACCTCACTTTCCCGTGAGTACTGTAGAAGGTCATCAGGGCAAACTGATCTTTGGTCATATCAACGGAAAGCCGGTGGTGGCAATGGCGGGAAGATTCCATTATTATGAAGGGTACGAGGTGAGAGATGTTGTATTTCCCGTTCGGGTAATGAAATTCCTTGGTATTAAAACATTGTTGGTGAGCAATGCTGCGGGAGGTACTAATCCGGATTATCATGTAGGCGATCTTATGCTGATCACCGACCACATCAGCATGTTTACCCCCAATCCGTTAATTGGAAAAAATGAAAATGACCTGGGTCCACGGTTTCCTGATATGAGCGAACCTTACAAAAAACATTTACTGGCTAAAGCGAGAAATATTGCTGCTGCCAATAATATTCCCCTGAAAGAAGGAGTTTACCTGAGCGTAACAGGCCCTACATTTGAAACAAGGGCTGAATACAAAATGATTCGATTGTTAGGAGGTGATGCAGTGGGCATGAGTACGGTGCAGGAGGTGGCAGTAGCAGTTCACATGGGATTAGATGTTTTTGGTATCAGTGTTATCACTGATGTAGGTATTCGGGAAGAGGAAAATACAATCACCCACGAAGAGGTATTGGAAGCTGCAAAGTTTGCCGAACCAAGGCTCACCCTTATTTTCAAGGAATTGATTTCACAGATCTGATCAAAAATGAGTTCTGTAAAAAAAATATTTGTTGGCAGGCATTGCCTATTTGTTCTGCTGATGCTATTTATTTCAACAGAGTGTTTCGCTCAATTGCCTCGCCGGAGGCCAACAAGTCCGGTCAATGAGGGAAATCTACCGAGAATTGGACAACTGGGTGATATAGGAAACAATGGTAAAAAAGACACGATTGCATTCGAACATCGCGATGACCTTGCAGATTCCATAACCATCACCTTCAGATATTTCGATTCCCTGGCCAGTCATCACCTGGACACGACTATCGATGATTTTGGTCACTATTATCCGCTGCCTGCAGGCTATAATACCATTGGTGGTACAGGCAATGCTGCATTCCCCGTCTTGTTTCAACCGGATACCAAACCGGGGTGGGATCCCGGGTTTCATTCTTTTGATATCTATAGGTACACGATTGCCAACACCAGGTTTTTTCAAACTACAAAACCGTTTACCTCTTTAAATTATTACCAGGGCACAGGCAAGGAACAGGTGATCAAAGTATTACATACGCAAAATATCAAACCCAACTGGAATGCTGCAGTAGAGTATCGTCTTCTTTCAAACCCGGGAATATTTCAAAATCAGAATGTAAAACACAAAAACTATCGATTCTCTTCAAGTTACCAGGGTAGGCGAAAAAGATATGCAGCTACGCTGGTCATATTTGGCAACGACCTTGTATCTGCTGAAAATGGCGGAATCACTGACCCTGCATTGCTGGCAGACCCAACAAGAAAACGTCGTATAGCCATTCCCGTTAACCTGGGAAATAATTCCAGTTCATCACTGGCACTTTTCTCTTCGAGGATTTCATCTGGCAACAGGTATAGCGATATGGAATTCCTCTTGCGCCAGAGTTACGATCTGGGGCGTAAAGATTCTTTAAAGATCAATGATAGCACAATGGAATACCTGTTTTATCCAAAACTCAGGATTCAGCATACAATCAATTATATCAAATCCTCCTACCAGTTTGTAGATGAACTTCCAACTTTTGCAACAGCACAAACAGATTCTGTTTTCTTCAGTAATTTTTATAACCTCAAGATAAGACCGAACGCCTCCAATCTCTTTTTCAAAGATGAATGGAAATATGTAAGTAATGACTTTTCTCTTAAGCAATTTCCCGATACCAAAAACCAAAAGCAATTTATTGAAGCAGGTATCAGGTTGGAAAATTACAAAGGCTGGTTCACCAGGGTAGACATTCCTATCTCTATCATCACTATTTATCCTAAGCCACCTGCAATTGTTTCCTATTACAATGCCGTTTTGCATGCGAATTACCGGAATAAGACAAGAAACCAAAAATGGGATGCAGCATTGAATGGTGAATTGTATGTCGCTGGTTTTTTTGCAGGAGAATATAACATGTCTGCAGTACTACAACGATTCTTAAACAATAAATGGGGTGCAATTGAAGTTTCTGCAAGTAATATCAGCCGCTCACCATCTGCTATTTTCCAGGCCAACTCTGCATTTAACTTTGATAGTACATCGCTCACCAGGAAAGAAAATATTACCATTCTCAGTATCACTGCTGTGAATCCCCGGTTCAATCTCAACGTCCGGAATATTTCAATCGCTAATTACGCTTACCTGACTAGTTATTATGAGAAGGATCAGTTTTCAGGTCTCATCAATTTGACACAGGGGAGCCTGTCAACAAAAAATAAGATTGTAGGGCATTTGAATTTGTACAGCGACTTTATCGTGCAGCAAACTGCCGGGAAAACTCCGGTACATGTCCCGTTATTTTATACCAGGCAAAGAATGGCCTTTGAAGGTAACTTCTTCAAAAATCTAAACTTAAGTACCGGGCTGGAAGTGATCTATAATACACCTTATAAGGCCAATCATTATTCTCCGGTATTGGGCAGGTTTTTTCCGCAGGATAGTATCACCATCAGCAACAGGCCGACCATTAACGCATTCTTTAATTTCCGGATCAAAACTTTTACCGCTTTCATTAAAGCAGAAAACCTTAATACGGCATCAATTAATGAAGGTCTTGTATTTATCAATAATAATTTTACCGCTCCTTACTATCCCACTCCCGGCCTCATGATCAGGTTGGGAATAAAATGGGATATGGTGAATTGATTATTACCAATATTGGATTAACCGAATTTTTCTTTTATATAACATTCAAATTGAGAAATATTTATATTTTTATATCTAAAATTAAACCTATCCATTATGATGAAACATTTCAGACAACTTGCATTCCTGCTGATTGCCATGTTTGCATTCTCTGCTACGAATGCACAATCTGCAGAGGTAAGTGATTCACTGCTTGTGAATGGTAACTGCGGCATGTGCAAAAAGAACATTGAAAAAAGTGCTCTGGCCGCAGGAGCAACATTTGCTTTCTGGGATAAGAAGACCAAGGTATTAAATGTAAAATTTGACCCTTCCAAAACCAACCAGTCTCAAATCGAAAATAAGATCGCTGAAAAGGGATATGATACTGAAAATGTAAAAGCAAGCGATGAAGCATACAAGAAATTGGAGGAATGCTGCCAGTATGAGCGCAAGGATATGAAGCCAAAAAATCAATAAGGTGGCTGGCCCACTCATTCGGACAATCAGGCCGGCTGATAACAAAACCATGGCCGGTATTATAAGAAGATCGCTGGAAGAATTCAATGCCAACAAACCGGGAACGGTTTATTTTGACAAGGCAACTGATCAACTGAGCAAAGTTTTTGAAATAGGCCGTTCGGCCTATTTCATTTTAGAGGAAGATGGTGCAATAGCCGGTGGCGCTGGCTTCTATCCTACACCTGGCCTCTCACCTGGCACTTGTGAATTGGTAAAGATGTATTTATCTTCTTCATATCGAAAAAGAGGCTACGGTAGAATGTTGCTTCAGCATTGCATCACTATGGCAAAAGAGAATGGCTACACGAAAATGTATATTGAAACCATGCCTGAGTTGAAGGCAGCTATCAGATTGTATGAGAAATTTGGATTCTCCTATTTAAATGAACCATTAGGAAATAGTGGACATACCGGGTGTGATGTATGGATGGAAAAGGAAATTTAATTGATGGTAAGCGTTGTGAGTTGCGTCCTCCAATGCAGGTTGGACTTATAGATTAAAATTCATAATCCATAATTCTTAACTCACCCCCTCACCCATTCGATGATCAGAATAATCATTGCTGCAAGAAAGAGCAGTATTGACAAGCGGTTAATAAAATGCATGTAACCGATCCATTTACTCCTGGGAGCATCCGGATCTTTCTTTACTAACCATAAATATTCACCTATTTGTCTCCAGGCACCCATGGTCAAGATTTAAGTGCGTCAACAATTTTGTCTATGGAGATATCACCTTCCAGGAATTGCTTGAAATTGCCTTTCTTATCGTAGATGTAAAAAGAAGGGAAGTTTCTTACTTTGTAGTACACAGGAAAGAAGAATGCAGCATCCCGTGCTACTGTAATATTAGAAAACCTGTCAAGTTTGTAGTTGTTATAAAAATCAATCATCTCGTTATAGGGGAGATATGTTACCATCAATATTTGAAGTCCCTTGAGCTTGTCCATGTTCTTGATCATCATTTCTGTCTCATGCTGACAATGGCCACATTCAGGGCTGAATACAAAAATAATTGTAGGCTTGTTTCGCTTCAGATCTTCACGAGTGAATTTAGTACTGTCGGGAGCCTTATACACTGTAAACTGAGGCACTGTCGGAAACCGCAGATATACCGGTGTCTCTTCAGTAGTACTGTTTTGAGCGGAGGCTGCAGCTGCAAATAATATCACGCATGAAATGAATAACAACTTCTTCACTTTAAATAGCATTTGATAGCTAAGCTAAATGAATAATTATTAAATGTGAAAGAAGATAAGAAAATTAACAGAGCGTAGGGCCATGTGACAGTTGGTGCCTGATTCCTGGATTCTGCTTCGGCAGACAATCTGTTATTCATTGATCTTTGCGGGCAGTAGTGCGATTGCCACGGCGAATTTGAATAATTCCATTCAATGCAGTTGACGTATTTCACAGAATCTTCCAAAGTATATCTGCGAAAAAAATAAAATCATTTAACCTCATTTTTTTACCTTTACCGCCAAAAAAACGCATGGCAAATACTTCTGATATCAGAACAGGATTGATTCTAAAAATTGATGGAAACCTTTACACGGTAATTGAGTTTGGGCAAAACAAAACTGCCCGCGCCGCTGCCAAGGTATGGGCAAAAATGAAAGGTGTGGACAATAATCGCACAATAGAGCAAACCTGGAACAGTGGCGAAACTATTTACCCTGTCCGTGTAGAAAAAAGACCATTTCAGTTCCTTTATAAAGATGATTCCGGCTTCACATTCATGAATACTGAGAACTATGAACAACTAACCGTTCCTGAAAATATGGTGGATGCACCACAGTTCTTAAAAGACGGACAAGAGGTATCAATGCTTATCAATACGGAAACCGATCAACCGATGGGAGTAGAACTACCGGACAAGATCGTAATGCAGGTAACGTACAGCGAGCCGGGTGTGAAGGGCGATACAGCCACGCGTACCCTGAAACCGGCGACAGTGGAAACCGGTGCCACAGTAAATGTTCCTCTGTTTGTAAATGAAGGAGAATTCATCAGAGTTAATACTAAAACTGGTGAATATGTAGAACGTGTGAAAGAAGGTTCTTAAAAAGAAATCTATAACTTTATTAAAAAATAACTCAACTTGCAACCTTGTTGTTGTATGTTATAAAAAGTTTACTTTCAATCCTCCCTTTGTCAACTGTATTTCAAAAAAGTAAATAAATTCTAATTATGGATATCAAGCAAATTCAGGAGCTTGTCAAACTTGTAAACAAGAGCAATATTGGCGAGTTAAGTATTGAACAGAAGGATTTTAAAATCACCATTAAGCAGAAAGAAGAACCTACTCCGGTATTTGCAGCTGGCGCTCCGGTATTGTCCCAGGTTGTTCCACAGGCGTTGCCCCCGGTCCCGGCATCCCAACCTGCAACGTCACAGCCTTCACAAAAAGAACCTTCCGGAAATGAGGCCACCAATTATATAACGATCAAGAGCCCGATGATCGGAACTTTCTATCGGCAAGCCGGTCCTGGAAAACCTGTGTATGTAAGCGTTGGCGATACGATAGAAAAAGGACAGATTGTTTGTATGATTGAAGCAATGAAATTATTTAATGAAATAGAAAGTGAGTTTAGCGGTACTATCGTAAAGGTATTGGTCGAGGATGCTACACCTGTAGAGTATGATCAGCCATTATTCCTTGTAGAGCCGTAGTTGCGGCTTTTTTCATTTAATAAACACCTTACAAAATCTATTTTGAATGTTTAAGAAAATATTGATCGCCAATCGTGGAGAAATTGCGTTGAGGGTGATTCGTACCTGCAGGGAAATGGGTATTCGAACTGTCGCTGTGTACTCAACTGCGGACAAGGATAGCCTTCATGTAAAGTTCGCTGATGAAGCTGTGTGCATAGGACCTCCTCCCAGCGTGGACAGCTACCTGAATATTCCGAACATCATGGCTGCTGTGGAAATCACCAATGCTGATGCTATTCATCCGGGTTATGGTTTCCTGGCAGAGAATGCGAGATTTTCTCAAATATGCAGCGATCATAAAATAAAATTCATCGGACCCACTCCATTGATGATCAACTCTATGGGTGATAAGATGACAGCAAAGGAAACCATGATCAAAGCCGGCGTGCCTGTAGTACCCGGCATTGACGGTTTACTCCGTGATGCTGCCCATGCCAAGCAAGCTGCTGCTGAGATCGGGTACCCTGTAATGCTGAAAGCAACTGCTGGCGGTGGCGGTAAGGGTATGCGCGTAGTTTTTGAAGAAAAGGAAAAACAAAACGAGCTAAAGTTTGACAAGCTCTTCTATTGTATTACTTACTATGAGA
>JBDHYH010000034.1:0-31586 GCA_039811325.1 Chitinophagaceae bacterium
AGCGCAACATGGTTACCCTTTTGAATGAAAGTATCCAGCGTAATTTTAATCAGTTAAGTTCCCTGCCTGCGTACAAAAACAGTCGCGTTGATTTTAACCCGGATAAGATGATTCTGCAACTTTATCCCAATGGACAAATGTTCCCTCTGGATAATGTGGGCAGTAAATCAAACTATATGTTTATGCATCTGTGTGTTTATCTTGGTTTGCATGAACATATGATCAAAGTTGAGCAAGAACATGTACCACAGTTTCTTTTTATTGACCAGCCGAGCATCCCTTATTATACAGGAGATAATCAAAAAGGAAATGATGATAAATCAAAACTGATTGATGCTTTTACATTATTGAACTCTTTTGTTGATTACATCAATATCACAAAAGGTGAACCCTTTCAAATTTTCATGGTTGAACACGCTCCAAAAGAATACTGGTTGGATAATGAGTTGTCTCATTTCCACACAGTAGACGAATTTATTGATGGAAAAGGACTGATACCCCAAAGTATTTATAACGATTAAACTTTATGCAGAATATATCATTAGGAAGGATCGAAAAGGTCATTGTGCACTTGATTGGGAATAAAAACAATGGAGATGGAGTAAAATTTTCTGAGGAACTTACAGATTTTACGAAAATAGAAGAACATTTAAAAAGGCTATTGGGAAATAGCCTGAAGACTGAGGAAATATATCAATTCTATTTCAATCCTACATTGGATTTGAATCCTGTTTATCAATTTATCTGTAAGGTATTCCAGGATGAGGATGCATTTATAGAACAGTCTAAAAATTCTGGCAGATACCTTTACGATAAAAGCTCTCATCCGAATATCAAGGCCGGTGAATTATGTATTGTCTATTTGAGAGACTGTCAGATCGATGATGAGCTGGTCAATGGTATAGCGATATTCAAATCTGAAAATAAAGAGACTATTTTAAAAATAGATGCTACTTCAAAAGGATTTAAACTAACAGATGTAGTCGGACTTAATATCAACAAACTAGATAAAGGCTGTTTGATATTTGATACGCAAAAAGAAGAGGGCTTTGTCGTTTCGTTAGTGGATAACACAAACAAACTTTCTGAAGCACAATACTGGAAAGATGATTTTTTGAGTGTACGTCCAAGGAAAGACGAATACCATCAAACAAATCAGTTTTTGGGGATTACCAAACAATTCGTGACAAAGCAATTGACTGAGGATTTTGAAGTATCAAAAGCAGATCAGATAGATTTTTTAAATAGATCTGTTGACTATTTTAAAAAACACGACACATTTCATAAGGCGGAATTTGAGGAAGAAGTATTTGGTGATAGCAGTGTTATTGAGTCTTTCAGGAAGTTTGATAACGGATATAGGCAGGACAATGAACTGGAACTTTCAGATAATTTTCAGATTTCTTCTCAAGCAGTTAAAAAGCAGTCGAGAATTTTTAAAAGTGTATTAAAGCTTGACCGGAATTTTGACATCTACATTCATGGAGATAAGAATCTAATTGAAAAAGGAGTGGAAAAAGACGGTCGTAAATATTATAAAATCTATTATGAAGAAGAAAAATAGTTATGGCAATTATTAAACGCCCAACATTTGAAGCCCATATATTGGAAGGAATTTGCAGGACAATTGCTGACACCTCTACAGGTTTAACAGGGGGTGAAATAGGTCAGCTTTTATTAAATGCAAATATATCCGACGTAGATCCCCAAAATACTAAATGGAAGAGGTTGTATAACGCATTTGCCGAGTGGCAAAACAAGCATCAATGTTCCAATCATATATTAAAGTTTATTCAAGATGCGCTACAGCCTGTTAGGTATTTAGGAAGAGAAGAAGTTTTTCATGACCGGAGGATTGAGATTAATAAACGATTGTCATTTATTGGGACAGAACTTTCTGAAGCAGGAAAATATAGGCAAATTGAAAAAGTTACTACGATTTCCGAGGCTGAACAAAGAGCAAGCAGATTAAAGCACAAACTCGAGTTGCGAAATGTTCATGCAGCAATTATGGATTACTGTAAGGCTGAGCTGCTGGTGGAGAACTATTTCCACTCCGTCTTTGAGGCGACAAAGAGCGTAGCAGACCGTTTACGGGGAATGACCGGTTTATACGCGGACGGGAATAATCTTGCGGAAGTAGCATTTTCTACGACCAACCCATTGGTTAGAATAAATCTATTGCAGACGGATACTGACAGAAGTGAACATCTTGGACTTTGCAATCTAATAAAGGGCGTTTTCGGTTTAATAAGAAATCCAACAGCTCATACGCCAAAGGTTAAGTTTTTGATCACTGAAGATGAAGCCTTAGATATTTTAAATACAGTATCCCTTATACATAAGCGATTAGATAAAGTAATATAAAAAGCGATGTCAGAGCAACAGAATATAGAATATAAACAATCTTGGAGGGATGAATACCTGAAATGGGTATGTGGTTTTGCCAATGCGCAGGGCGGTAAAATATATATCGGTATTGACGATAACGGCAAGGTTACCGGAGTGGATGATTATAAAAAGTTGATGGACGACCTGCCGAATAAGATCGTCCATCACCTGGGCCTTGTTGTAGATGTCAATCTGCATGAGAAAGACGGGAAACATTATATCGAAATCGTAGTTCCGGTGAGCAATGTGCCCATTTCTTATCACGGGATATACCATTACCGGAGTGGCAGCACCAAACAGGAATTGAAAGGTATTGCTTTGCAGGATTTTTTATATAGAAAATTGGGCAAGACTTGGGATGACACGACTGTTGACGGTGTGACCTTGCAGGATATAGATGAAAAAGCAATAGCGTCTTTTTTAAAAGCCAGCGTCAAAAGCGGACGTATCTATCAGAATGCGGATAAGGATGATTTGCTTACCTTATTACAAAACCTGGATTTGATAACACTGGAAGGCAAGTTAAGAGCGGCAGCCGTCCTGTTGTTTGCTAAAAGACCACAGCGTTACTTTATACACAGCTATTTCAAGATCGGGAAATTTGGGGCATCCAACGCAGACCTGAAATTCCAGGATACCGTGGAAGGAAATATTTTTGAGATGGTAGATAAGGTTGTACAGTTGCTTAAAGACCGATACTTGATTTCGCCCATTACCTACGAAGGCATCCAGCGGATCGAAAAACTGGAATATCCCGAAGCTGCACTTCGAGAAGCTGTATTGAATGCTATCGTCCATAAAGATTATACTGATACAACTATCCAGCTTAGTGTTTATAATGATAAACTAATGCTTTGGAATCCGGGTAAATTGCCCGTTGATATTCCTTTGGAAAGACTGACACAGAAGCATCCGTCCCGTCCGAGGAACAAGCATATTGCGGAGACTTTTTTCCGTGCCGGTTATATTGAATCCTGGGGACGTGGCATTGAAAAGATATTGACAGCCTTTAAGGAGGCCAGATTGCCAGAACCGATATTCGAGGAGTCCTTTGGAGGGGTTATGGTTACTTTTCTGAAGGATATCTATATGGAAGACTTTTTAAAAAAGCAGAATCTTAATGAAAGACAAGTCAAAGCTATACTTTTTATTAAGCAACAAGGAAGGATAACCAATAGTAGTTATCAGGAATTAAATGCAACATCACATCGTACTGCTGCCCGTGATTTGCAAGAGTTGGTAGAAAAAGAACTTATTATTAAATCAGGCACGACAGGAAAAGGAACGTATTATGTTTTAAAACGTCAGTTTTAAACATGCCATATACGTGCCAAACATGCCACAAAGGTGCCATATACATGCCAAACAAGGAAAAGCCAGATTGTTCATCGAATTAACAACAACCAAAGAATCAACTGTATGTCATTGCATAAACTTTTTTTATTCACTAAAGATACCGATGCATCGGCCACTGAACAGGGATTTCAGTATCAAAAACTGAAAACACTCAAAACCTGGATCGAAAATCGAATTAACAAAGTGGATGAGGTCATTTACTGCGATTATGAGGAAGATATTTTTCAAAGGAACTTCAAGGAGAGGAAAGCGAAGTTCCGACAGATCAAGTTGTACTCATCTAATTTTTCTTTTTCAAAAGAAGAGCTACAGAAAAGCCTGGCACATTTCTTCATGCTATTTGTAAAGGGAGAATATAAATTTGATGAAATTCAATTTTTGTTTGAGACTAACTCCGGCATAGCTAAGGAGGTTAAAGGTAATGATGCCGATCTATTGCGTGAATGGGTTGCCAATCAGAATACGATGAGCAATGAGTTACGGGCTAAGTGCAGAGAACGGGTCAAGACTATCATAAACGATTATATAGCGGAAACCTACGAAGCAAAAAATTCAGCGGAGAGAAAAGCAGAATTACAGCAAGCAAAAAATATTTACGATCAGCTATCGGATGACACATGGGATGCATTTGTTTCCTCAATTAAATGGCAATTTGATACAATATCACAGGAACAAGCTATTCCTGTATTGTTAGAGGAAATTACGGCACTAATTCCGAATTTGCCATTGCCTATAGACCCCTCAAAAGTATCCACATACATTTCTGTACTACATTTTGAGATTGCAAATAGAACCGCCCAGGATAATGATGAAGATCGAATGTTGACAAATAAGCTACTGGATATTCTTCTTCTTAACGAAGGTTCGGAGAAAGTGAGATGGTACGCCGATGTGTATCAGAAGTGGTCTTCTGTAAAGGCAATAAAACGTTTTAGTATAGGAGCGTTTTATGAAGCAATTAATGCCGCCCGACATTGCAGATGGGAGATGCACGATAGCGATCATGTAGCTCTATGGCTGGACATGCTGAAGAAATATATTGACCTCGACGAAACTATTGTTGTGTGTCGTAGGAAAGCGATATACGAGTATCTGTTCCTGATGACTTCCCCTGACCCCAAAACGGGCCAGCCCAAAGGGAAGATCTCAGATCAGCAAGATTTGATTCGGTATTATTTTAGGGAATTAGAACATAGAAACTCATTCGCAGATACTGAAGATGATATTATTCTTTTACAAATCGTGCAAGCTCAACAGCTTTTCAGCGGGGCTTTTTTAGATGAAACAGAAACTTCAATATGGGTAACTGAAATAGAGCGCCATATTGAGAAAAGAATAGCTAATCCAACAAATGCTGATGAACTTTGTCAGGCTTATGAGCTTAAAGGTCATTTTACCTTTCATCTGAATCCGAACTCTCCTTTGAAGGAAAAGGTCAATGCCGCCATCGAACTTTATAAGAAAATCCTCAATCCTTTAGCAGATGCAACCATTTATAGCATTTCAAGATTAAATGACCAGCTTACTCAAATTGTGAATATGCTTATTCATTATGGTGTTGATGACGAAGTAATTGATTCCATTGAGAGTTTTATTGCCCAGATAGAAGAACATGCCTCTAAAACAGGTAAACATCATAATTCTGCACACAATCTTGTTGAGCGTGGAATGGCGTATATAAATAAGCCGTCTGCTAAAAACTACCTAAAAGCATTGGAATGTTTTCACAAGGCTAAAAACCTATGGTATTTACTTGAAACAAGGGAAGGCTACATACTCGCCTTGATAAATATTGCCCAGGTGTATTCGGTTTTGGGAATGCACATGGCCGCCAAATACTATGGCCTTTGTGGGGTTTGGGCATCTTTTCATTTTGGTGATTATACAACCCTGAAAAGAATAAGCGATAGCTACGCAATGGTATTTCATGCCGACTTTAAACAAGGTGCGTGGATGAGCGCATTAGATGACTTTGAGCAGTATATAAAGTCAAGACTTGAATTTACTCCTAAAGCATTAGATTTGGAAAACGATTCATTATTGCGAAAAACCTTTTTAGATCTATCCTGCGTTTTAGCCGCAAGTCCCACCTTACATCCAGACCTGTCTGTGTTTGTTGAGTATCAGAAAAAGAATTTAGGTTGGCTTTTTACAGATCATTTAAAAGAAATGGTTGATGCCTTTAATTTGAAATTTCCTGACAAGGATTCATTTGAGCAGATGTTGTCGAAAAGACTATCATATATGCCCTTAAATGATGTCGGTACAATGAGAGAAATCAATTTCAATGTATTGGGAATAGAATGGAAGATTACCTTTGAGAATAATGCCAGATTAAATGCCATCGCAGAAGAGTTCTGTTCCTTACTGCAAATTACATTATGCGAAATAGGTCTTCTTAATACCGATTTCCATTTCTTAGAGTTACCGGTTATCGTAAACATATCTTCGGCTGAAGACTATACCAAGTTCGCAACTCAACGCCCTTCACATGAAAATACGGTGTATGATCTTGGAATACCCGCTTTTGATGCAAAGAAGCAATCTAAGATTCAATTTCATTATGGGTTCCTTGCAACCAATATCAAGATATTACTGAATGATCTAAGCCTATTGCCTAAAGATGAATTTGAAAAGATATTTGAAGACTTATACAATAAGCAAAAACTTGGGGAAAAGGGATTAGCCACGAATACATACCAAAAGGTGTACTTCAATCTTATGGAAGAAGAAGGCTTTAATAAATCAATGAGAGCTGCATTTCAGCCCATTCCTAAAAAAAAGCATAGTTTAAGGCCATCCGACTTACTTATGTTCATTGACAGAGTAAGTGATAAGTATGATCATTATCGAAGTATCGAGAATATTAAGAATCGGTACAACAATACTCTAAAGAAGCTGGAAGTTAGTCTACCATTTTGGGGAAAACGTGCTGAGTTCAGAGCACTTATTCACGAATTGCGACAACAAGGGTGGCTTGACTGGCAGATTCTCATCGCATTGATGAATTATGTATTAAATACTAAGGTAAATGGTTATATGAGATCAGTAACAGCCACTAATGAAGATGAAAGAAGGGCGGCATTTGAGGCAGAGTTTAATCGAATATTTAACCTCTGTGAGAATGAATGTTATATGGAAATTCCCGCCAAATGGTTGCGAACAAAGGATTTTCAATTTAATTTGGATAAAATGCCTATTGATACCCTTCGATCTTTTGGATTGCAGAATAACATGGCATACCCAAATTTTACAGCAACAAGGTCTTTTTTAAATAAACGATTTAACTTCAGTGTGGATGATTTTGACAACAATAATCCGTTGAAAATCGTATAAAAATATCAGAATGAAAAAAACTATACTTTTTGACGATAAGATAAGAAGTATGGAAGGGCCTGCTGATTACAATGCAGATATTTATACCTATTACAATGAAAGCGCCAAACCAGAGATGGATAATGTGAGAAGACTGAAATATTTTGCACGAATTCAATGAAACTTTTTAAATTTGTGAAGATCTTTTACGGTTATGTGATATAAGCAGTCATTCAGTGAACATTGATATTTGGATATTTACAAGAGATTGAAAAAATAGATGATTGGAATTATAATCTGAATCGCCAGTCATGCGATTAAGTTTTTTAAAGGTGACAAGAAAGTATTTTAGTGAGTAATTCAGTGAGTATTAGGTTCCCAATTTGTGAAACTTAATATTGACAACGGTTTTCAGCTAATAGTTCGAATCTTGCCGCCCCGACAGAAAGCCTGAAAGGCTGGTCTTAACAAAGACCAGCCTTTTGTTTTTTTGAGGGGAGGCAAAAAAAATTCCTGCCCCTAAGAGCAGGAAGATGCATTCCCATAAACAAATATTTTTACATGGCCGCCAACTGTACTTTATGTTGCAGTTCTACCACGCTTTCTTTAAATAATGAATCAGTATCCATCAGGTCCTTCACAGTCTGGCAACTGTGAATAACGGTGGTATGATCGCGTCCGCCAAAATGCTCACCGATGGTCTTGAGTGAATTTTTCGTAAAGGCTTTGGCCAGGAACATAGTGATCTGCCTTGCCTGTACGATCTCGCGCTTGCGTGTTTTTTGCAGTAACTTATCATAAGGAACATCAAAGTAATCGCATACCATTTTTTGAATGACATCGATGGTGATTTCCTTGCTGGAAGCTTTGATGAAATTGCGAAGCACTTTCTTTGCCAGTTCCAGGTCAATTTCTCTCTTGTTTAAAGAAGACTGTGCCAGCAAGCTGATCAGAGCGCCTTCCAACTCACGCACATTGCTCTGGATATTGTAGGCAATATATTTGACCACCTCCTTAGGCATTTCGAGGCCGTCATTCTTCATTTTGTTATCCAATATTTCTATCCTGGTTTCATACTCAGGAATCTGGAGATCTGAACTCAATCCCCAACGAAAACGACTCAACAATCTTTCCTGAACGCCTTCCAGGTCTTTGGGTGGTTTGTCAGATGTAAGTATTAACTGTTTGCCGCTCTGATGCAGGTGATTGAAAATAGCAAAGAAAGCATCCTGTGATTTTTCTGCTTTATTGAAGAATTGTACATCATCCAGGATCAACACATCTATCAACTGATAAAAGTGAATAAAATCATTGATGGCATTATTACGGCTGTGATCTACAAACTGATTAATGAATTTTTCAGAACTTACATACAATACCACCTTATTATTATGAATCCGTTTTACTTCATTTCCTATCGCCTGGGCCAGGTGCGTCTTACCCAAACCTCCGCTTCCGTATATAAGCAGTGGATTAAATGAAGTAGCTCCCGGCTTATCGGCTACAGTTTTTCCTGCACGGCGTGCCACCCTGTTGCAACTCCCTTCAATAAAATTGTCGAAAACATACATGGGGTTGAGTTGAGAATCGATCTGCATTTTCTTAAGGCCAGGAATTACAAAAGGATTCTTAACAGGATTGTTGATGACTAATGGGAAATCCATTTCATTGTTCCCATATTGCTTATACCCATGCCCGGGTACGTCCATGGTTACCGGTTTATTCCGACTATTGCCACTGTCCACCATGATTCGGTATTCCAACCGTGCATCTTTTCCTAATTCTCTTTTCAAAGTCTTTGCGAGCAGGTTCACATAATGCTCTTCGATGTATTCATAAAAAAATTGGCTGGGTACCTGTATTGTCAAAACTTTTCCTTCCAGGTGAACCGGTTTGATCGGTTCAAACCAAGTCTTGAAATGCTGCCACTCTACAATATCCCTGATGATCGCAAGACAATCCGCCCAAACTTTTTCGCAAGTATTATTCATTATTATTGAGGCGCAGCTTTTATAGTTACTTTAAATATTTTTCGGGGAGTGCTGATTTGGTTTTTTTCTGGAAATGACTTCAGAAAAAATTCGTTCAGCATGAAGGCGAATATCATTAGAATTTGTTGAAAAAAAAATTTTTTATTACTTGGCTATGTCAAAAATATACCAGTAACTAAAAATTATTTTCTTTTACTCCGGTATCAATTTCGCCCCCTCACTTTCCAAATCCTTAAAGCTATTGATTTACATTGAATTTTTGTTTTTTTAATGCAAAAAACCATGCCCAGATCAATAGAAATTTTCCTTTTTTCGCAAAGTGCTTTCCTGTGAAAAAAAATATTTTGTCAGTTCGTTTTTCATTACATTGCCTCCTTACTTTAATCAAAAAATTATTAAGCAATGGAATTCAAATTAAGCGGTGTCCTTTACGAAAAGTTTGACCCCATTCAACGCACCGCAACATTTAAGATACGCGAATTTGTATTGGAGAAAATTGATGAAGTCAACGGGCGCAGTATATTCAACTACATCAAGTTTCAATGCACCCAGGATAAGATTGAATTACTCGATAAAATAAATGCAGGAGATAAGATCACGGTATCATTCAATGTGCGCGGCAGCAAGTGGGAAAAGAATGGCCAGGTGTCTTATTTCAATAACCTTGATGCCTGGAAAATAGAAAAGGATGCCGGAAGTGCAACTGATGTGCCAACAACAAATGACAAATCTGCACCACCTCCTGAAAGCCCTTCCGGAGCTGATGATTCAGACCTCCCCTTCTAAAAAATTCAACTTTCATTTTTTACCGGAACAACTATAAGACTATGCGCTTACTTCAACTCGAAAATCTAAAAAAGTATTACGCATCGCACAAGGCTGTTGACGATATTTCCTTTATTATAGAAGAAGGTAACATCTACGGGTTACTTGGACCTAATGGAGCAGGAAAGACAACATTACTTCGCATGATCACAGGGATCATTTACCCGGATGAAGGCAGGATATTATTCAAAGAAAAAGAGTTTGACCCACTCAATGATATTTTCAGGATAGGTTATATGCCTGAAGAAAGAGGACTGTATAAAAAAATGAAGGTGGGTGAGCAGGCGTTGTATCTTTCCATGCTAAAAGGACTTAGTCGCAAAGAAGCTCAAAAGAGGATCCGATATTGGTTTGAAAAATTCGAAATGCAGAGTTGGTGGAACAAAAAAGTAGATGACCTGAGCAAGGGAATGAGCCAAAAATTGCAGTTTGTTATTACTGTTTTACATGAACCTGAATTGCTTATTCTGGATGAGCCGTTTAGTGGACTGGACCCTGTGAATGCAAATCTTATTAAAGACGAAATCTTCAATCTAAGCAAAGCAGGAACTACGATTATCTTCAGCACACACCGAATGGAGCAGGTGGAAGAAATCTGCAACAAAATCATACTTGTAAACAGAGGGAAAAAAATATTGGATGGTGATCTGAATCAAATCAAAAATGATTTCAAAGAACACATCTTTAGAATAGGATTCAAGGATACACCCCCGGTTTTTGAATCTGAAGCATTCAAAGTTTTAAATTCAACCGACCATGTAGTATCTGTACATATCAACGAAGGCTATCAGCCTTCACAAGTGCTTAGGCAATATCTGGATCATGACGGTGCCATTCATTCCTTCAATGAATTATTACCAACACTTAATGAAATATTTATCCGACAGGTAAATGAAGTAGAAACCACTCCTTCATTTTCAGATTCCATTTAAACTATTACACGATGAATAACAAAATAGGATTGATCATCAAAAGGGAGTACACCACAAGAGTGAGAAACCGATCATTTATCCTATCCACAATCTTGCTGCCATTGTTTTTCTTCGGATTTATTATAGCTACCACTTACTTTAGCATCAAATCAATAGATAAACAACATATCGCAGTACGTGATGAGAGTGGCGAGTTTAAAAACTCTTTGAAAAATGATGAAGAGATCACTTTCGATTTTAACAACAATATCAATGCAGATAATTTTGCCGGGGAAGGCTATGCTGCATTTCTCCACATTCCGGCAGACTTTGCCTCCGGCAAGGATTCTGTAAAACTAATTTCCTCCAAACAACTTGGTATTGGTACGGAAGAAAAAGTAAGAAATGTAATCGATGATGCCATTCGCGACCACACTTTATTGGAGCATCATATTGATAAAAAATTATTAGACTCCATCAATAACGTAAAACCTGATGAACTCTATCACTTCTCCAGTGTCATCCGACAGGGCAAAAAGACAGAACATTCCAATGCAGGCCTGTCGTACGGTATCGGCTTTGGCAGTGGTATGCTCATTTATATTACCTTGTTTATTTATGGCGCGGCTGTAATGCGTGGAGTTATGGAGGAAAAAACCAACAGGATAGCTGAAGTTATCATCAGCTCAGTAAGGCCATTTCAACTGATGCTCGGAAAAATCATAGGAATAGCTGCTGTAGGAATTACTCAATTACTGATCTGGTTTGCATTTATCATGATACTGCTTGGTGTCGCTTCTTTTCTTTTATCTCCTGAAACCCTGCAGCACACACAATCCTTGCAGACCGCGATGTCAAACCAGGGAAACGCTGAAACGGCAATTCAGTTCTTATCAACCAAAGAAACCTTCCTGTCTGCCAATTGGGCACTGATACTTCCATGTTTATTATTTTATTTTTTAGGTGGCTATTTGTTTTACGCAGCACTGTTTGCTGCGGTCGGCAGTGTCGTAAATGAAGATCCGCAGGAAGCGCAGGCTTTGATGCTTCCTATTACCATGCCCATTATTCTTTCATTTATTATCATGGTATCTACTGCACAAAATCCTGATAGCAAGATGGCGGTATGGGGCAGCATTATCCCATTCTCATCTCCCATTGTGATGATGGCACGTATCCCGGGTGGTGGAGTACCTGCCTGGCAACTGGCATTATCCATAATCTTATTAATAGGTGGCTTTATACTCACCACCTACATAGCCGGCAAGATTTACCGCACAGGAATATTACTCTATGGAAAGAAAGTAACATTAAAGGAAATGAGCAAATGGCTATTCAGGCGTTCGTGAGAGCCTGAAGCGTTAAAGAATGATATCTCTTTCATTGTCCCAGTTTGCACGAATAGAAATATTCTGGGAAATACGGTGTACAATTTCGGGCTGTAGCTTCCGGGCATAATTTCCCGGATCCCATTTGCCATTCTTATTTTTATCTTCAAGAATTTGTATGTAATAAGTTCCAGGCACGACCAATTTTTTTTGAAAAACATTTCCAGCCAATGAAAAACCATTTACTTCACCTTTTTCATTCACCAATTGCAACACAGGGTTTTGATATTTCTCTAAATTCTTGAAATTCAGTTTCAGGCTTCCATAGTCACTTTCATTTTTTGTCTTAAACCGGAGTGTATCATTTTTTGCAAGCGTCTTTCCTGATGAGTCTGCTATATGATCTTTGAGGATCACCAGGTCGTATTCAGTGCTGCCTGTCCAGGTATAGTGTAGGGAAATATTCTTCCGTGTAGTATCGATAGAGAGTATTTGTCCAGGGATTCGTTTCAGAAGTGTATCTGCAAGAAAAAATCCTGATGAATCAAGCTTACCGATTTGATGATTGAAATTAATTTCAAGAGGCGACAATAAATCCTGCGTGCCTCCCTTTACTGCAGTGGCAAATTTAAGTTCTTCCGTTTCTTTTTGCGTTACAGTTTTCGGTACCGGTTTTTCTTCCTGGTAAGCATACAATTGAACCTTGCTGCCACCGGAAATGGAAGGATGTACTACACTGTCAGCAAAGGCAAACAACTGTGAAGGATTATTGTAAACAAACTGGCCTGACTCATCTTTAATAGCAAACAGGCTGTAATTGCCAGGTGCCAGGTTTCTGAAAAGAAACTTACCTTCCTTATCTAATATGGCGATGTAATCAGGTTTGTGTTTGTACACCGCTGAATCTCCCGGGTTCAAATAAAGCAAAACAGTTAAGGTTGAATCAACAGTACCTGATTCTGCGAGCAACACACTTCCTGATAATTGCAATGAATCGATATAGCTTCCAGTAGAGAAAACGTAATCGAACCCAACGAGCGGATTGTTTTCATTGAGGTCACGAATGGTATTCTTGAACTGAATGGAATAAGTAGTATTCGGTTTTAGGGTATCAAAAAGTTTTACCGTTACCGTTTTCAATTTAAAATCGATGAATGGATTTTTTTTGGGCAATGGAGATACTATCACATTCTTCAGGGGATTGTCCAACTGGATGTATTCATCAAAAGTGAGCGATATCCTGTTTCCCTTAAAGTTCAGAGCATGATTAGCAGGAGAGGCTTGTGTCAGCATGGGCGGAAGCGAATCCCTGGGCCCACCCATCGGCATTCCGATTTGTGCACATCCACCGGAAAGAAAAATCAATGCAGCATAAAAGCATACAGTGGTAATAGCAGCAAAAAATATTGAATGCTTTCTGTTCATCAACGTGAATTAACCGGGCATCCTGGTGATGTATTTTTCCATCTGCTTTATCTGGTCTTTGATCTGCGGGGTGGTAGGCTTAAGTGCTTTCACCTTTCTGAAATATTCTTTGGCGGCCCTGAACTCACGCTTATTGACCATAATAGAAGACAATTGTAAGTAGGCCGCTGCTTCATTTTCCTTGTCGGGTAACCCCGCACGGATAGCCTGTCGAATATAAGATTCTGCTTCACGAATATTTCCCTTCTGCATGCTCAGCATTCCCAACTGCAATTTATTAGCACCTTCTGCTTCTTTGATTGGCATTCCAAGATTCAAACTTTTCTTCATGTGCTTTTCGGCGGTCTCAAAATCTTCATTCACCATTGCAAGATTTCCCTTCAAAGTGTAATATACTGACCGCACAGGTTTGATAAGCAAGCCGGGAAACCAAATAGAGTTGATCACCTTTTGAGCGCCTTCCATATTGCCATCTTCCATATAACCCTGTATCAGACGCATGGGGCCAAAGAGAAAATGTCCGACAACCAAAACGGCAGCGACAAGATATAAAACAAAAGCCGGCCAGAAGCTGGATTCCATATTCACTATAATAGCGCCAATCAAAAAAACGGCACCCAGCAGTAAGCGGTATTTTATCACAAAATTGAGAACGCGTGTCATATCAAATGAATCTATTTCCGAAAAAAAATGGTCGTTAAAAATAAGTGTGCAAAGATAGGCCTTACAAACTAAAGTACGGAGAGCAATTAAGGGTTCTTCCTGCTCAAAATTTTGCTATGAAAGCGAATCTTAAAACCTGAAATTCAAATCGTAATTCAAAAGATCAATTCATTCCAAAATTCGAATTGTTGTGAAGCGTAGCGTCCTCAGCTAGTTTCAATTCCCACTTCCACGCGGTATCCATCATATCCGCCAGCGAATAAACCGGTTTCCACCCTAGTTCTTTTATTGCAAATGAATTATCAGAGTAAACAGCAATCACATCACCCGGGCGTCGTGCACCTATCCTATAATTCAACTTTCTGCCACTCACCATTTCAAAGGCGTGGATCGCTTCCAGAACAGAAACGCCATTGCCGGTACCAAGATTAAAAACCGAAACTGCTGATTGGTTTTTCTGTTTCATTAAATATTTGATCGCCAATGTGTGGGCTGCCGCAATATCGGATACATGCACAAAATCGCGAATACAGGAACCATCCCTTGTATCATAATCTGCCCCATACACTGTCAATTGTTCTATCTTGCCAATTGCCGTCTGAGTGATCGCCGGTACCAGGTTTTCAGGCTTTCCTAATGGCAATTCCCCTATCGCAATAGAAGGATGAGCACCTACGGGATTAAAATAACGTAACAAAACAGCATTCAGGTTTTTATCAGCATGCACCACATCGCGAATCATCTGTTCACCCATTTGTTTCGTAGCACCATAAGGAGACTCAGCAGGCTTCACAGGAGAACTCTCGGTTACCGGTACATGATCAGGATTACCATACACCGTGCAGGAAGAAGAAAAAATGAAATTTGGAACATCAAATTCAGAAGCACACTTCAAAATATTTACTAATCCAAAAAGATTATTCTCGAAATACATCAGAGGTTTGTCCACAGATTCACCTACGGCCTTGTATGCTGCGAAGTGAATGATGCCTTTGATATCTGGATTTTCCTGGAATACTGCAAAGGTTTCATCATAATTGCACAAATCCACTTTATAATTTTTCACTTCCACTCCTGTGATCTGCCGGATACCTGTCAGCAAAGAAGTTGTTGATCTCGAATTATTGTCAATAGACACAACTTCAAATCCGTTTTGTAACAGATCCACTACAGTGTGAGCGCCTATGAACCCGCAACCTCCTGTAACTAATATTTTTTCCATACCACTAAAATAATAATATCAATTTAAACAAAGATGGTTTTGCTGCATTAAATAAAGAAGTGTACAATGTAAAACACAAATGCGGCCATCAGCGCTGAAATGGGAATTGTTATAATCCACGCCCAGATCAGGTTGACTGTAATACCCCAACGAACAGCAGAAAGCCTTTTGGTGGCTCCAACGCCAATGATAGAACCCGCGATTGTGTGAGTACTACTTACCGGAATTTTCAATGATTCTGTTATGAAGAGTGTAATAGCTCCGGCAGTTTCGGCAGCCACACCTTCGAAGGGTGTTACTTTAGTGATCTTTGTACCCATCGTCTTGATAATTTTCCAACCGCCACTCAAAGTACCCAAGGCTATCGCTGTATAGCATGAAAGGGGTACCCATACAGGCATTTCTTCAAAGGTAGATATGGTGCCACTCGCTATCAATGCCGCGGTGATGATACCCATTACCTTTTGTGCGTCATTACCACCATGCCCAAGGCTGAATGCTGCTGATGAAACCAACTGAAGCCTCTTGAACCACTTATGTGCTTTCACAGTGTTCATCGTATTCAGATAAAAAGTGAATATTGCCATTACGATCAGGATGAAGCCCATCAAAACCCACTTAAAATTAGCGTGAAAGAAGATGACCCTCAGATAATAGTTTTCGTAATGAGAAGTGATCTTTGAATTGTCCGTTTCCAGCATAAATGAAAGCACTATGATCACCAGTGATATCACTCCTACAGAAATAAATTTAGGAACGTGTCCTCGTCGGAAGGAATTAATGAACCATAACGATATGATAAAAGCAGCAATCATACCTACAACCGGAGAAACGAAAATAAAAGCGATGATTTTCAGCACCGGTTCTGCATTGATAGAATAGAATCCGGCATGGGCAATGGCTGCCCCGCCAAACCCACCAATGAGTGCATGTGATGATGAAGAAGGAATTCCGAACCACCAGGTGATCAGGTTCCAAATAATGGCACCGATCAATCCTGCAAAGACAACCGGCAGTGTAATGTATTCCTGCTTTACTGTCTTAGCAATGGTATTGGCTACACCATGTTCTTTAAAAATAAAAAAGGCAACGAAGTTGAAAACTGCTGCCCATATCACTGCCTGGAGTGGTGTCAATACTTTTGTCGAAACAACGGTAGCAATGGAATTGGCCGCATCATGAAATCCATTGATATAATCAAAGATCAGCGCAAGCGCAATAATTACTATTAAGAATGTTATCATAAGTGATCAGTTATACCGGAGGATGGCTGATTCATCAGGCATATTTAATAATGATGGATTCAATGACATTTGCTGCATCCTCACATTTGTCGGTGATGATCTCCATCACCTGGTATATTTCTCTTTTCTTGATCACCTCCTTAGCATCCGGCTCCTTCTCGAAGAGATCCTCAATGCTCAGATCAAAAATATCGTCAGCCTGATTTTCTATACTATTGATAGCAACCATGGCATCGGTCATTCGGCGCAGGTTTTTCATGTTGCGTAGTTCCAGTACAGCTTTACGGACTTCCGTGCAACTCTTCAATACCAGGTCTGCCAATTTCTGTATGGTAGATTCATTTGGATTTACCCGGTAAAAATTTATTTTTTTTGAACATGAGTGTATATAATCACAAATATCATCCAGAGCTGAAGCCAGGTAATGAACATCTTCCCTATCAAAGGGAGTAATAAAGTTTCGGCCTAACTCGGTAAAAATGCGATGGGTGTAATTATCATTTTCATGTTCCAGGTCGGCAATTTCTTTGGTAAGTTTACTTCGCTTGTCAGCATCATGTTCGTACACTAACTTATTGAGTTTTTCCGCCATCTGATAAACGGTCTCTCCTACATTTTCAAAGAGATTAAAAAAAACAGTGTCCTTTGGCAAAAAAAGCTTGAGAATGGAATTAAACGGCATTCTTATGATTTGCAGCAAAAGTAATGATTACAAATTAGCCGGAAAGTATGTCAATATTAATTTTTCATTACCAAATCAAAGAAAACCATAATCCAGCACACGCCTGTAATACTTTCCACCGATTATGATAAATGTAGCCTCATAGCTTCCCGTGTTATCTTTAGAAAACAGGTACAAATACACTTTATTTCCATCTTTCGATACGAATACACCATCTCTCGTACGCTCAACACCTTTATCCATGTAAGCAAAATTCATATTGAATAAATCACTATAAGCTGTTGGTGGTATATTGATGGTGTCGCCGTTGATTACAAGGAGAATGGAGGCAATATACGTCCTGGGCACCGAGCCATAATTTCCATAATAAGTTCTCCTGTCTATCCTTGTCAATGTTTTCTCATCAAACGATAGTTTGTGGGATTTAGGATCAAATAGTGCCAGCCGTATTTTCGCATAGATGCCATGCCCTTCCATGGTTATGCTATCCTGAGTCACGATGGATGGCCCAACTTTTTTCAACACAGGTGCATTTGCGCTTTCACTGATCCCTTTGAAAGCAAAGAAAGCAACATCTGCACGCACATCAGGCGGGCCTAATCTTACAAATGATTCTGTATGCCTGCGCGTGTCTGTAATATCCTGTGCACGGGCATGATCTACCATTGATGCTAACACAAGAAACAGAATGCTTCGGTATAATTTATGCATCAGCAAATTATTTATTGACAGGATAACCTTTGGATATCCAATCTTTATTGATATTACTTGGCAGATTCAGCAGATAATAATTAGTAAATCCTTTATTCTTCAATTCGTCTATAGCCGGCCTTACATTAGGGCAATGATCAAACGGACAGCATCCGCAATAGATCACGATCTTTTCGTTCTTATCTAATTTGGAAATGATCTTTGCAAACTTTTCCATGCCTCCATTCTCGCTTGCCATCCCTGCATCAATCGAATGTGGTATGATAGCCCCCGGGCCAATATTGATAATAACAGGAAGGTCCTTATTTTCCTTGATCACTTTTGCCAGATCAGCAGGTTGCTCTAACTGTTCGGGTGTCCAGTTCTGCGGTTTAGACTGGCTGCAAGCCCATTGCGTACAGGCTACCAGCACAAAGCATAAACAAATTCCTAACCCTGAAAATTTTCTCATTGTCTATTTTTTCATTCAAAAATAAAATATTCTGCCCCCGATTGGGGAGGATTAACCTTTTTTAAAGATTCTTGTTCACTTACAGGTTATTTATTATGCCCCAGGTTCATATAGCTTTTGAGTGCGTCCAGGTATTTTGAAAATGCTGTACTGCCTTCGGTGGTAATCTTGCAGAGTGTCAATGGATAGTTATTCTGAAATGTTTTTATCACTTCAATGTATCCGGCCTCTTTTAGTCTTGTCAATTGTACGCTGATATTACCCGGTGTCGCATTGGTTTTATCCTTGATGGTATTGAAGTCCACCTCCTCATGTTTCATTAGCAGCGACACAATAGCTAATCGTAATTGTGAATGCAGAACAGGATCAAGATCTTTAAATGCCATGTCAGCAAATTTGAATTAAAATTTTTAAAGCCTTTCTTACTTCCCTGTTACTGGTACATTTTCAAAAAATATTGAAGACTACTTTCACCCCAGGTGGGCGCGATATCGCTCGCAGGTTTGAAATCTTTGAATAGTTTGGCTGCTTTGTCGAAGAGCGGTTTTGCAGCATCCTTACCGCCACCAAAGGCCTCTGGTGTATAAAACAATGATTGTGCCTGCAGGAGTACAGGGCGTGGGTTTGTGCTATCAAGGTCTTCAGCTTTCTTCAGCGCTTCAGCAGATTCAGGCCCATAAGTCATGTATCTTGATTGGGGATCTACTGTCAGGTGTACGGTTGCAATCATGCTTTTGATCACTTCTATTTCTGAATTATCTTTTTGCAAAATATCAGATGCCTTCTTTAATAATTCTGCAGCCTGGTCTGCCATTCCATCTTTTTTATTCACATCCTTTTCAAGCAGAGCACCAAATGCAGTCGTATAGGCTGCATAATAATATGGAAGCCATTTATCTTTTTCCGCATCACCAATCCTTGTAAAATTATTGATGACCTCTGCTGCATTATTCTTCACCGGAATACTATCCAGAAGCGCAATATTTTTTTTCATTGCACTGATGTACTTGTCACTTTGTGCATAAGATACCCGGATGGTAAGCAGTACCAGCACCATTGCTATCAAATTTTTCATTTTGCTTTATTTTATTTTTTGATTGAATTGTTTTTTCTCCTGTTTATTGAAGAATAATGTATTCTTAATGCCATTAACCAAATAACTGTGGGCCACACAGGCCATGGAAATTTTCTTTGCCCGGCTGATACCTCTTCGCCATTCTGCAACCCTATAAACCAAATCACCCACAATAACAACGCGATAACGAGAAATACCAACAAATGCCACCTGAACAATGTCCATTCTTTCTTATTCTCCTTATCATCATCCTTGCGATTCAAGTCATCAATTTTTCTCTAAGATAAACATTGTTACAGATGATTGTCTATCGCATCCTGTGTCCTGTCTATTCCGAAACTTACAAAATATCCCAGGTAATAAAACCGCTTCGATGCTGGTACTACTGCAATTTTTCTGCTGCCATCTGCTGAAAAATTATAAGAATAAACATTATTAAAGCCCGGAACATTATTAACTGAAAACACAAAAACAGAAAATGATTTTGCATCTTTTTTTCCTATCTGCGGAAGATAATTCAGGCTCAGGCTTAGGTCATTGTAATCCTTTGTTCGTCCTTGTTCCCTGATGATGTATTTGTCAATATTGTTATCGTAATAAAAATCGTAATAAGGCCTTCCTGTTGCAAAGGTATAACTCGCATTTACCTGTAGCTTCCATGGAAGCAAGAAGGTCTTGAAGACAATGGATGCTGTGTGCTTTGCAGCAAACGGAGGTTCAATCTCTGTCGGATAATTCAGAAAGTTTCTTTTAGTGTCCAGATAGGAATAAGAAACCCAATAGTCCATATTTTTAAAGGATTTCTTATCTCTCCAGAAAACTTCAATGCCTTTTGCATCACCAAATCCTTTATTATTGACAGCAGTCAATTGGCCATAGTTTCCGGTTGCCTTGATCAGGTCATCATACTTCTTGTAAAATATCTCTGAACGGAAAATACGTTGATGTGCTACTTTTTGATATTGTAGGATGTAATGTGTAGCATCTTCAAAATGCAGTTTAGAAGTAGTCGGCAAATATTTATTGTCCGGATTTTGATAGAAGATACCGTAGGCAAGTGATACTTGTCCTCTGTCAGGAAACTGGTAAGCAAGCGAAATTCTCGGTGCAGCATTCCACCTTGAAAGTAAGGATGAATGTTCGACACGTACTCCGGTGCGTGCAGCGAGTTTTGGCATCAGATAAATATCTGCTTCGGCATAAGAAGCCAGCAAATTTTCCTCCATTCTGAATTTGCTTTCTACATTGTCATAAGATGTGTATTTCGAAAGTTTAGTACCATAATTATATTCATTCCCAAACCGGATAGCACTCAATCCACCAAGATTTTTTTCTAAAACCCATCTCATGTTCACATACTGACCATTGCTGCGAAGACGGAAGGCCTGGTAATCGTAAAGAGGATTTCCGGTAGAAGGCACCTTTTCATCCCGCAGGCTATTCAATTCCGTGCTGATCTTATCCAGGTTATTGCTATATGAGCCTCCCAATTGAATTTTCCATCCTTTACCCAGTTTTTCTTTCCATGACAGGTTATGATAGTAGTTAACATTCTTAAGTGAAAAAGCGTTCTTCAATCCGGCAGTATCTAAATTAGCGTATCGATAGCCTAAATTCAACGCAGAAAAATATCCGTAGTATTTTACCATCCCATGCTTTGTTTTGAACCGGAAGTTTCCGTCCAGTTCATGCACCCTCGGCACTTTGAAATAGTCCATTTTTTGTTTGATCAGGTCGAATACCAAACCAAGATCTGTGTAAGCATAAGATAAACCCCAGCTACTTTTTTTGTTTTTTGCCAGCTTTTGAATTCCTCCATTCACGGAGAGATAGGACAGTCCAAATGATGCAGATGTCTTGTCCGGCAGGTCTATACTTTCGAGAAGCAGCACAGATGACATGGCCTGTCCATACAATGCAGAGTATCCACCGGAACTAAAGACAGTCCCTTTAAACAAAAATGGATTAAACCTTCCTCTTGTCGCCTGGCCCGGCTCACTGGTGTAGAAGAAATTATTCACCAATGTTCCGTCTATAAAAATTTTCGTTTCATTCCCTGTACCGCCTCTTACAAATAATCCCTCGCTCTCTCCTACCTGCTGACTGCCCGGTAGCGTTTTGATGGCGTTGGTAATATCTGCATTGGCACTGGCGGTGGTCACCACATCGAGGGTGGATAGCTCCGCCGATTTATTTTGGTCGCCTGCTGCAAAGGTGCCGGCAGTTATGACCACAGCATCCAAATTGGTTGCAAGGGAATGCAATGAGAAGTTTTTTTCTATCTCGGCGCCTGAAATAACAAGAGTATCATACACTGAAGTGTACCCAAGCATACTAACAACAATTACCTGCCTGCCTTTTTCGGATGTGGTAAATTGAAAGTTCCCTAAACTGTCAGCAGTTGCCCCATCGTAGGAATCCTTTAAGCTGATGCTGGCTCCCGGCAACGGATGTTTCTTCAAATCGGATACATTACCTCTGATGATAACTTGCGCATGGCTAACCAGTGTTATACATATTAAGAGTAAGGCGAAACCCCATTTCATTTACAATAAATTTATCGCAAATATAAAGTACTTTATCATATAAACCACATATTTTTATTTTTAATTTTAATTTTCTATCCTAAAACTTAGTTGCGGTAATGCACTGATTAATAATATGTTGAACGATAAAAATTGCCCTCTTTCATTATTTTTCCACAAAAAATTATTTATCAACATCTCCGAAATTTAATTTGTTTATCTAACTGAGAATTGTAATTTAGCAATAGAATTTAATGGGTTAGTAAGTACAAAGAGCTGGTTTTTTTACCGGCTCTTTTGCTTTTTAAAAATTCTTTTCCCCGCATTCCATATCTTGCTTTTAACTTGCTCTTCCAAATATTTTCAGCATGGCCAAAATGAAAACTGCCTATTTCTGTTCCAACTGTGGTTATGAAAGTACCAAGTGGATGGGCAACTGTCCACAATGTAATGAATGGAACACATTCGTAGAGGAAATAATTTCAAAGGGAAATCAGAAACCAGCAAATGAATGGTCAGAGTATTCAGGAATAGCATCAGGACTTAAGACAATTGCACTTTCCGATATTTCGGCAACAGATCATGAAAGGATCATCACAAACGATGCCGAACTAAACCGGGTTTTGGGAGGAGGTATTGTGAAAGGAAGTATCATATTAATAGCCGGGGAACCTGGCATTGGCAAATCAACTTTGTTTTTGCAGGCTGCAGGCCGATTGCAAAATTGCCGGACACTATACATCAGCGGTGAAGAAAGTGAACACCAGATTAAGATGCGGGCTGATCGCTTGCAAATTACCAACAACGATTTTTTTCTGCTCACCGAAACAAATACATCTGAAATCTTTAAAGAGATCAAAAAAATAAAACCGCAATTAGTTATTGTAGATTCAATTCAAACATTGCAAACACCATTTATAGAATCAACTGCCGGAAGCATTTCTCAGATCAGGGAATGCGCCGGAGAATTTCAACGCTTCGCAAAAGAAACCAATACTCCGGTTTTTCTGATAGGGCATATAACAAAGGATGGAAGCATTGCCGGTCCTAAATTATTAGAACATGCCGTCGACACCGTTTTACAATTTGAAGGAGATCGTCATTATACTTACCGTATTTTAAGAACCTTAAAGAACCGGTTTGGCAGCACCTCAGAAATTGGTATTTATGAAATGACCGCAATGGGAATGCGTGAAGTTTCCAACCCATCAGAGATATTGATCACACAGCGAGACGAGCCACTGAGCGGCGTAGCCATCGCAGCAACGATAGAAGGCATTCGGCCATTATTAATAGAGGTACAGGCATTGGTAACACCAAGCGTCTATGGCACACCGCAACGAACGAATACAGGATTTGATCTGAGACGATTACAATTGCTGCTCGCCGTATTGGAAAAAAGAGGAGGATTTCAATTTAGTTCCAAAGATGTGTTTATCAATATTGCCGGTGGTATCAAAGTAGAAGACCCATCGCTCGACCTGGCAGTGCTCAGTGCATTGCTTAGTTCCAACGAAGATGTTCCACTACCTCAGAAAATGTGTTTTGCCGGTGAGGTAGGATTGAGTGGCGAAATCAGGGCAGTGAACCGGATAGAACAACGCATATCCGAAGCTGAGAAATTAGGATTCGACAAAATCATTATCAGCAAGTACAATCAAAAAGGAATCACACAGAAGCAATTCAATATTGAAATCATTCGCCTTTCAAAAGTAGAAGAACTTTATCACTACCTTTTCTGATGAAGCCACAAAAATTATTTTCCGGATTGGTGCATTTGTTCTTTCCACATATATGTCCGGGATGCGGGAGCGATACGTTGCAAAACGACGAACTCATTTGTTTCCGTTGCTTCACAGAATTGCCATTTACCAAATTCGAATCAATTCGCAACAACAAGACGGAACGGATTTTTTACGGACGCACCAATGTGCAAAATGCAATGAGCCTTTTGTATTTTTCCAAAGACTCTATCGTACAGCATCTTTTGCACGCATTAAAATATAATGGCGATAAAGAGTTGGGAAATTATCTTGGCAGGTTGATGGGAAAAGCCATCAGGAACTCATCCGCATTTCTAAATATTGACCTGCTGGTACCACTGCCATTGTTTAAGGAAAAAGAAAAGAAGCGCGGTTACAATCAATCAGTCATCCTCTGCGAAGGCATGGCCATAGAGTCAGGGATACCAGTCGCTGCCGCCGGCTCCGTTATCAGAACCATTCACACCGAAACACAAACGAAGAAACACAGAAGAGAGCGCTGGCAAAATGTGGAAGGCATCTTCGACATTAGAAATAAAGAAGAATTTGCCGGAAAGAACCTGTTGCTGGTAGATGATGTCATTACAACCGGAGCAACCCTGGAAGCGTGCTCCTCTGTGTTGCTGGAAATACCCAACGTCAGTGTCAGCGTAGCTACACTTGCTATTGCGTCGCATTAAGGGTTTTTGATTTATTGAACCCAGATTTTGCAGTTGGCTGCAAAATCTGCACACGACGCTTCGGTCGGTGTTTTCAACCCGAAGGGTCTGACGAAGCTTCGCTTGTCAGACTCAGACCGAAGCGTCAGAGCCGACGAAACGAAGTTTGTCGGGTCCGACGACTCTGACGAGTATCGGACTCCGTCAGAGGTTAACCCTGACAAAAATTGGCAAAAAGGCCAATTTTTCGCCACTGCTTCGCAGAAATTTTGCTACTGCAAAATTTGGGTTGAAAAATATTTTTCTTCCCCACAACGTCTCCGGTACGGGACCTATGAGGAAGAAAGTAATCATACACAAGAGCTGTGAAATTATTTTTTGCATCTCTCAAAGGATGTATTCTTCCTTATTCATGACCAACAAATTGCAACACATCATTTTCATAAACCGCTCCGCCGATGTATAATGTTGTTGTGGTCTTTGATGGTGATACTTTATTATCAGCTGTTACTTTTTTGAGTTTGTTGCCTGCGGCATCGTTGGTGTAGGACTTATTGTTACATAGAACCATCTGGCTGAGTTGGAATTTAAAGATAATCGTTTTGTCCTGAGTTGCACCTGTTTGCCGTGGCGAAAACTCAGGACAGCAGTACCTTTTTATTTGAACAGACTAGGGATAGCGGGGTATTTAGTCAATGACCTAACTTCATTTTCCTTTGGTAAGACTGTTCTAATTGCTCCATAGATACTACTATGTCTTTCAAGATATTTGTATCCTTTGTTACATAATAATAGGAGCAAGAAATTAAAAAGGCTTTTTCAGGTTCATTTTCAAATGCTTCCCCCCAAACATCTTTATAAATGCTATCGTTTCTGTTAAAATAAACAGTTTCAAAATTCTTCATTGATGTTATCTCATAATCAGGAATGCTGTCATTTTTCTTGGACACATTTGCAGAAATGTTAGATTGAGGTACTTTATCCGTTCTCAAAAAATAAAATGCAATTAACCCTATGTTTATGACTATTGATATTATTAAGAGCAAATTTTTCATAACTTTTACTACTTTAATTTTTCTTCTCTTTTTCTTTAGTTAATGGTTCAACTTGGCTTGAGTTAGTACCCGTATTTGGGTTTTGATTAGGAGTGAATTGAAAGTTGCGTTCAAACCAAGAAGGCGCTCCTTGTGCATTATAATCACTGGCACTATACGAACCCCACAATGGCGCAAGCGTCCGCTTGTGCCAAATCATTTTGTAAATCTCAATTCAATTAATCCTTTCCCCCTTATTTCCCTGACAATGTCTCCAAATCTTAATGTCAACCACTTTGTATTCTTCTCCTACAAATAAATCTATCCAGTTGACAGTGTCAAATGAAATAAAATATAACTTATCCAGATCGCGAATTTTATATTTTCTACTCAAAAAGTAAATATACTATTCTGTTCCAATCAATAGCACAAGCGGACGCTTGCGCTAACTCACGAACTACAACCTCGCGCCATTAGGGGGGTAACGCTTTTCTCAGAATATGCCTTCAACAAAAATGGCCATCTGAATCAGACAGCCATTAAGAAAAAATATTCTTCAGTCCTATTTTGCAATTCCCATCTTAGCTTCGATAGAAAGCGTAGCATGCGGTACTGCACGCAAACGGGCTTTGTCTATTAACTTACCAGTTACGCGGCAAATGCCGTACGTTTTATTTTCAATGCGCATCAAAGCCTTTTCCAGGTGATCAATGAAAGTGATCTGGCGACTGGCCATCTGAGCCAGTTGCTCTCTTTCCATACTCAGGCTGCCATCTTCCATGGTCATGTAGCGGTTATCGCTTTCATCACCACCCATCTGATCTTTGCGTGTGATCAGTCCCTGCAGGTAAGCCAGTTCTTTCTTGGCAGATTCCAACTTCCGGTTGATCAGATCTTTGAACTCTTTCAACTCCGCATCGCTATATCGCATGGTTGGCCCCGTTGGTTTTTCTTCCGGCTGGTCAAGAATAGACTTGGTAAAAGAAGGATTATACTTTCTCGAACGGTCAGTAGAAATCTCCGGCATCTTAAATGCCTTCAGTTTTTCTTCTTTTTTCTTGTCTTCAACCTTCTTGGCTTTCACTGCATTTTTAAGAAGTTCCTGGTGACTCAGAGATTTTTCTTTCTTCTCTGCCACCTTCTTTTCAGCCACTTTCTTTACAGGTGTTGTTTTTGCCGGGGTCGCTGTCTTCAATTTCGTTTCCTTCGTGGGGGTTGTTTTCTTTGTTGCCAATTTTTTTGATGTTTTACTTTCAACTTTCTTAGGAGTTGACTTTTTTGATTCAGGTTTAGCTACTTTCTTAGGTGCACTTTTCACTGGTTTCTTCGGACTAGGTTTCACTGCCTTTTTTGCAACCACTTTTTTTGCAGCAGGCTTCTTGGCCACCGGTTTTTTTGCAACAGGTTTTGCCTTCACCGCTTTCTTAGCTGCAGGTGCAGCCTTTTTTACATTTTTTGCCGGAACCGCCTTTTTTGCTCCTGGTTTCTTGGTAGTAGCAGTTACTTTTTTCTTAATTGCAGCCATAATTGTTTAATTAGCTATTTTTTTAATTTGTACTGTCAATACGTCGTCGTTTACCTCAATTTTATCTCCATCTTCCACATTCTGAACGAAGTCTATCTGCCGAGCTAAAATTTCCGCGCAAATATACTCATTATAATCACTAATCATATTTTTTACTCCTGATTTATCCTCTATAATTAGGACAATTTTATCAGTAATCTCAAGGTTCTTTTCTTTTCTGACATTTTGCACTCTATTCACTAATTCACGGCTGAATCCTTCCTTTTGAAGATCATCTGTCAACTCAAGGTCAAGCGCCACCGTGAGGGTTCCTTTTGAAGCTATTTCGAAGCCCGGAATTTCATTAGTTGAAATTTCGATATCTTCTCCCGTGATATAAACTGGTTCTTCTCCCTTCATTTCAAAATCGTGATTCAGCAATAATTGCCCCTGAACAACTTCATCTATCTGGTCGCTGCTTAATGACTGAATTTCATTGGCGGCCCATTTCATCCTTGCACCCAGTTTTTTACCCAATGTCTTGAAATTCGCCTTTGCGCTTTTCCTGATAAAGTCATTATTTGCAGGCAGCAGTTCGATGGATTTGATATTCGTTTCAGATTTGATAATGCCCATCACTGAGGAAAGTCTATTTTCGAAATCTGCTCCCTGGGAGGGAATGATTACTTTACTCAATGGTTGCCTTACCTTAATATTCATCTTTTTGCGAAGTGATAATATTAAGGAAGAAATATCCTGAGCCAGAGCCATCTTGTTCTCAAGTTCTTTATTAATATGCCCGGTATCGGCTACCGGAAAATCACTAAGATGCACCGAGTCATTTAGTGTTGTTCCTTCCGAAAAAGACAAATTCTTATACAACCAATCCGCAAAGAATGGAGCTACCGGCGCCATCAATTTGCTCACGGTTATCAGGCATTCGAATAAGGTTTGGTAAGCTGATATTTTATCTTTCTGATCATCATTGTTTACTATACCATTTTCCTGTCTTGCAGGTTTCCAGAACCGACGTCGACACAAACGAACATACCAGTTACTCAACTGGTCATTGACAAATGTTTCAATGGCTCTGCCCGCAGGTGTGGGTTCATAAGCATCTAAATGCTGAGTTACTTCTTCTGTCAATGAATGTAAAGCAGACAATATCCATTGATCTATTTCCGGGCGTTCATCTAAAGGAATAGCAGGCTCATCACCATTGAACTTATCGATATTGGCATAGAGTGCAAAGAATTGATACGTGTTGTAAAGTGTACCAAAAAATTTGCGCTGCACTTCTTTGATACCTTCTACATCAAAGCGAAGACTATCCCATGGGCTGGCGTTGGTAATGAGGTACCAGCGTGTGGCATCAGGTCCATACTTTTGTAATGTTGCAAAAGGGTCCACTACATTGCCCACTCGTTTGCTCATCTTATTACCATTCTTATCCAACACGAGGCCATTGCTGACCACCGTTTTGTAAGCCACACTATCGAACAACAACACGCCAAGTACATGCAGTGTATAAAACCAACCTCTGGTCTGATCAACTCCCTCTGCAATAAAATCAGCAGGGAAATTATTTTTAAATGTTTCTTTATTTTCAAAAGGATAATGCCACTGTGCATAAGGCATGGCGCCACTATCAAACCAAACATCAATAAGATCGGGTACCCTTTTCATTAGTTTGCCTGAATCCGAAACCAAAATAATATCATCTACATAAGGCTTATGTAAATCAGTAACGAGGTGCTCAACAAACGCATCTTCATCTTTGAATTCGGAAGAGATTTTCATCATTCCTTTTGAAATGGAATTACGAATTTTTTCCTTTAGTTCATTTACGGATCCGATGCAAAATTCTTCCGAGGCATCTTCTGTTCTCCAAACAGGTAATGGCGTGCCCCAGAAGCGGCTGCGACTCAGGTTCCAGTCCACCATATTTTCCAGCCAGTTTCCAAAGCGTCCGGTTCCTGTTGAAGCAGGTTTCCAGTTGATGGTCTTGTTCAATTCGATCATCCTGTCTTTAGCTGCAGTCGTCTTAATAAACCATGCATCAAGCGGGTAATAAATCACAGGTTTATCGGTGCGCCAGCAATGGGGATAGCTGTGTTCGTATTTTTCTACCCTGAATGCCCTGTTCTCTTTTTTCAATTTCACAGAGATGTCAACATTCACATCCGTATAGTCAGGATCATCTTTATAGTCCTTTACAAATCGTCCACTGAATTCACCAACTCCATTTACGAATTTTCCTTCTTTATCAACCAGTGTCAATATGCCAAGATTATTTTTCTTACCTACCTTAAAATCATCCGCACCAAATGCAGGCGCTGTATGAACGATACCTGTACCATCCTCTGTAGTAACGAAATCGCCAATGACAATTTTAAATGGTTCCGCACCGGGTGTGATCTCTCTGATCTTTTCAACTGTGCTGGCTTCAAAAGGCATTAGTTGTTCGTAAGTGACACCCTCTAATTTTGCACCTTTAAATTCTGCAAGGATCGTCCACGGGATCACTTTATCTTCTTTTGTGTAAGCATTCAAATCCCCGTCTTTACCTTCAGGTTTAAAATAATTCTTTACCAGTTCACTAGCCAATACGACCTGTATGGGCAAATGCGTATAAGGATTGAAAGTCTTTACAAGTACATAATCGATATTGGCACCCACAGTCAGTCCGAGATTGGATGGCAACGTCCAGGGAGTAGTAGTCCAGGCCAGGAAGAAAACTTCATCATTTCCCTGCACAAACAAGAAATCACTTTTTTGATTTCTCACACTTTTGAACATTACAGTAGCGCTGGTATCTTTCACATCTTTATAAGTACCTGGTTGGTTCAATTCGTGTGAACTCAGCCCGGTACCCGCTGCAGGTGAATAGGGCTGGATGCTTACACTTTCGTAGAGATAGCCTTTCTTATACAATTCTTTAAGGCACCACCACAATGTTTCAATATAATCATTCTTAAAAGTGATGTATGGATCATTGAGGTCAACCCAATAACCCATTTTCCGTGTAAGGTCGTCCCACTTATCTTTAAATTTCAAAACTTCTCTGCGGCATACCTTGTTATATTCTTCTACAGATATTTTTACACCGATATCTTCTTTTGTGATTCCCAATAATTTCTCCACACCTAACTCCACAGGAAGTCCATGTGTATCCCAACCGCCTTTGCGTTGTACCCTGAACCCCTGCATGGTTTTGTATCGGCAAACAAGGTCTTTCAGTGTTCTGGATATCACATGATGAATTCCCGGCATTCCATTCGCACTTGGCGGGCCTTCAAAAAATACAAAGGAAGGCTTACCATTCCTATTGGTAACACTGGCTTCAAAAATTTGTTCCCGATTCCAAAAGTTTAGTATTTCTTCTGCAAAATTTGTCAGTTCCAGTTGACTGAATTCTCTGTACCGCTTGTCCATTATTGTGCCCTGGGTTTTTAAAAATAAAAGGATGCAAAGTTAAAGAATTTGAGGGCATAAGAATGTACTTAAATCGGTTTCTTCATTTGAATTATATAGTAGAAAATATATCTTTGTCTCAAACACCGTTATTTGGGAATGCACTATTACACCAAATTGTCTTTCAGAACTCTCTACTTTATCCTCATATTACTTGCCATATTAATGCTGGTGAAGACAATTTACCATTTAGCGATTGTGAAATCATTTTTTGAAAATTCTTTAAGGTGAATGGTTATCCGGGACAATTGTAAACCAATCAAACTCTATTTATAGAGATTCCCTCATCGGCAATATCAGTAATCAAAAAAATTATTCGCACCTCAATGCCTACCTAATGAATATAATACGGTGATGGTGATTGTCACCTTAAACTACCTCCATTTCACTCAAATTATTTTGCACAATTTGATTATTACAAGAATAATCCTCTCAGGCAATGAGTCTATTATTACTAACTGATTGTTTTTGATTGACCAGGCACAAAACTCATTACCTTCAAATTCTCAGGGGCAAATAATTTGAGAATTTCAGAATTAGTTATTATTGCGGAGAGTGAGGGATTCGAACCCTCGATACCATTACTGATATACACACTTTCCAGGCGTGCTCCTTCAACCACTCGGACAACTCTCCTTCTTAAGGGCTGCAAATGTAACAAAAGAATACATTCATCACTTAGCGGATGAATTTATAACTTTAAGTCCGACTCAGGATATTGATCACATCATTACAAAAAAAATAAAAATATGTGGTGGATTTACGCACTTCTTTCAGCACTCTTTGCAGCACTGACGGCCATTTTCGCCAAGATAGGTGTCAAAAATGTAAATTCAGATCTGGCTACCGCCATTCGAACCCTTGTCGTTCTATTTCTCGCATGGGGAATCGTTTTCTTTCGTGGAGAGGCAAAAGGAATTCCTTTTCTATCGAGGCATTCAGTAATCTTTCTGATCTTGTCAGGAATTGCGACAGGATTGTCCTGGATATTTTATTTCAAAGCGCTAAAATTGGGTAATGTATCACAGGTGGCACCT
>JBDHYH010000035.1:0-31125 GCA_039811325.1 Chitinophagaceae bacterium
AAACCCTGGCTGAAAAAGTCATTGCTCATTATGAAACTAACAATCATTCTCATTTTTCTTTCCTGCATGCAGTTGAGTGCTGAGACCTATTCTCAAAGCATTACACTCAATCTGAAATCTGTAGAATTAAAGAAAGCACTCTCGACCATTGAAAAGCATACACCATATAGGTTTCTGTATAGCGAACGGAATATCGGCAGTACAGAAAGGGTAACGATCAATGTAGTAGATGCAGCATTATCACAGGTGATGATCCAATTATTAGCTGGGTCAGGGCTCACTTACAAACAACTGGACAATAACCTGGTCGTGCTGGTAAAACAAGATGAACCGGTGAATGATGTACTTGTAAAAGGAAAAGTAACCGATAAATCAACCGGTCAACCTATTGCAGGTGTGAGTATCCAGATCAAGGGAAGCAAGGCAGGCACAAGCACTGATGCCAATGGTGATTATTCTATCAACGTGCCCAATGATGCTGTACTGATCATTACATCCATTGGGTATGAAAGAATAGAGATACCGGTGAACGGAAGGACATCGTTAGACATTTCGCTGGCGCCTGCAGTTACCGGTCTCAATAATGTAGTGATCACTGCATTGGGTATTAAGCGGCAGGAACGTGAATTAGGTTATGCTACGCAGAAAGTGGAAGGGCAGTCTTTGCAAACCGTGAAAGGAATAGATGTAGCTACTTCACTCACAGGAAAAGTGTCAGGACTTGTAGTAAAGAACAGTTCAGAATTTATGGCCGAACCGGGAATCACCATGCGCGGTGAAGCCCCATTACTGGTGATTGACGGAGTTCCTTACGGTAATGTTACACTGCGTGAAATTCCTGCTGATGATATTCAATCTATCGATTTCCTGAAAGGCGCTACAGCATCTGCATTGTATGGATCGCGTGGAGGAAGTGGCGCTATCATGGTAACTACAAGGAAAGGAGGATCAAAGAAGGGGCTCCAGGTTACCGCCAACAGTAGTACCATGTTCGAGGCTGGATACCTGGCCATTCCTAAAATGCAATCTGAGTATGGACGTGTAGTGAATACTTCTACCAATACTTATGTGCGCTCCGCAGATGGCTCATGGGGGCCTCCATTAGATGGCAGAGATGTGATTCAATGGGATCCGGTCAGCAAGACTATGGTATCAATGCCATTCACTGCAAGAGGTAAAGATAATTTCAAGAATTTTCTCGAACAGGGTTATATCCTGAACAATGGAGTGAGTGTAACAGAAACGGGCGACCTGGGAAGTTTCAGGGCATCTGCTGTTTGGACACAGAATAAAGGCACTTATCCCAATTCACGTTTTAATAAAATGACTTACAGCATTGGAGGTGATATTCATGTAAAGAAATTTACACTTACCACTTCACTTGCTTATAATAATCAGGCTTCTCCTAATATGGGTTTCAACGGATACACCGGGTATGACCCTATGTACAGTATGCTGGTGTGGGGTTCACCCGACTGGGATGTACGTCAATACAAAAACTATTGGGTAGTTCCGAATGAAGTGCAGAACAGCAGTTATACAGCAGGCAACAATAATCCATATTTTGACAGGTTCCAGAGAGTGCACACTTTTAATAAGGATGTATTTAACGGCCAGTTCACTGCCACTTATGATGTTACCGATTGGCTGAAAGCGATGGTGCGTACAGGTTATGATAACTATAGCAACAAACAAGTGGTTAGAATTTCGAAAGGCTCCTTCCAGGGAGGTGGTGCTACTACAGTCATTTCAGGAGGAACTGAAGTTTGGGGTGAATCTCAAAAAGGTTCATTCAACGAAGGGTTGTCGCAAGGATTCAGTACAAATACAGATGCAATGTTAACAGGCCAGAAGAAATTTAATAACCTTTCGGTCAATGCATTTGTCGGTGGTTCTATTTTTTACCAACAAAACGAAGGCGTCGAAGGCATGACCCAGGGGGGCCTGACCATTCCGGCATTTTATTCTTTCAATGCTTCCACTAACCCGGTATTTCTCAATTCAATGATAAGGAAACAGCAAATCAACAGCCTTTATGGAAAAGTTGGATTTGGTTGGAAAACCTTTGCATTTGTAGAAGGAACTTTTAGGAATGACTGGGCATCAACACTTCCGAAATCTACAAGATCTTATTTTTATCCAAGTGTTTCGGGAAGCCTCATTGCGAGCGAATTGTTTGAGCACGGAGCCTGGCTTTCTTACTGGAAATTGCGTGGGTCTTATGCTACCTACCGTACTCCCGCCGGTATTTATGACATCAATAATGTATTCACTATTACACCAAATGCATGGGGCACCCTGGGAGCAGCGTCATTCCCAACTAGTATAAGACCGTCTAACATTCATGCAGAAGGTTCTGCTTCTACAGAAATAGGAACCTATGCCAGTTTCTTAGATAACAGGCTCTCTATAGACGCTACACTTTACAAAAAAAGAATGTATGATTTTATTGTAAAATCAAGTATCAGCCCGTCTTCCGGTTTCAATTCCGTTTATACTAACAGTAATGAAGAACGTACCAGGAAAGGTATTGAATTGACATTGCACGGTACGCCTGTAAAGACTTCTGATTTTTCATGGGATGTAAGTTTCAACTGGACCAAGTATGCGACTTACTTCACACGGCTTGACTCTCTTTATTCCATCAACAACCGCGATTGGGTAAAAACAGGTAAGAGAGTGGATTACTATGCTATCAATGAATATCAAACCGATAACCAGGGACATATAGTTTTTAATAATGGAGTCCCTACCTATAAGCCAATTCTCTCCCTCGCAGGATATTCTGACCCTGATTGGGTGTGGGGATTTAGCACAGCTCTGAAGTACAAAAATCTAACCTTGTCCCTTTCTATGGATGGAAGAGTGGGTGGCCTGGCACAATCTGTAACGGAGATGTACATGTGGAGATCGGGTAACCATCCGAATTCGCTGACAGATGCGAGATATAAAGATGCTACCCAACCTGGTACTAAAAATTTCCTCGGCGAAGGAGTAAAGGTGGTTTCCGGCTCTATCACTTATGATGCAAACTATCATGTAGTAAGCGATACCAGACAATTTGCACCCAATGATGTCTATACTACATACAACTCCTATATCAATGCACTTCACAAAGGAACAGCATGGGGAGGCAATCCTTCACCTGCAGACTTATACAGTACTACCTTCCTGAAGTTAAGAGAAGTAGCATTTACCTATAGAATTCCTGCAAGTTTGGCTAAGAAGATCAACTCTAAAGGAATTGATGTTTCACTCATCGGTCAGAACCTTATTTACTGGGCGAAAGATTTCAAATACTCTGATATAGATGGAGGTTCTGAAAATTTCTCCGACCCTTCCATGAGGTATATTGGACTCGACATTAAACTCAATTTTTAATAGGGGTAAGACCTTTTTAAATATAAAAAATTATGAAGAAGATATTAATAAAAACAGGATTGACCATGACGCTTTGTGCATTGTTGCTGGCATCCTGTAATAAGTTTGACGAAATCAATACAAATCCAAATGCCACGGTGAAAGCAAATGCCTCACTATTGGCTACAAAAATTATCCTGCAAGACCTGAAATTTCAGGGACGTGACGCAAAGGCTTATCTTTCTGACAATGGACTTTCGAAGTATATTGCTTATGGAAATGAAACCATCCTTTCTTCACAATACAATTACCTGGGATCAGCGGATTTTTCTCCGATGACCATACTTCCTAACGTAGCCAGTATGCTTGAGTATGCAAAGGGTAGCACAATGGAAAGTTCTTACCAGGGGCTTGCTAAGTTTTCAAGGGCATTTATGTTCTATTATCTCACAATGGAATTAGGGGATATACCATATAGTGCCAGCGGATTAGGCGGCTCAGGTAATACAAAACCAACATACGATACCCAGGCAGATGTTCTCAAAGGAATTTTGGACGAGTTGAAAAGTGCTGATGCTCTTTTTGCGCAGGGCGTGAAGTTCACCGGAGACCCCACACCATACAATGGTGACCCGGATAAATGGAGGAGAGCTACCAATTCCTTTGCATTGAAAGTATTGATGTCATTGAGTGCTAAGGCAGGTGATGCGTCGCTCAATGTAAAAGGAAGATTTGCAGACATTGTAAATGGTGGAAAATTACTTGAATCCGGCACCGGTTTTCTCGGCCTTGCTTATACCACTACCAATCCGCACCCAATGTCAGGTACAAATGATTTGTTTACGAGCAGAACTATTGTGAGCCAACTGGTACTTAGTAACCTGAAAAATCTGAATGACAGGAGAATGTATTACTTTGCTGACCCTTCAAAATCCTCGATTTCAGGAGGACTTACAGAGTCTGATCCGGCAGCATATGTAGGAGCGAATGTTGGCGATGACTACAATGTCATTACTGCAAATTTGCTGGCAGATAAATATTCTTTGCTAAACTCACGATACCTGAAAGTACAGGCAGGCGATCCCCGCATAATGGTTTCTTATGCAGAGCAGCAATTGATCCTTGCAGAAGCGAGAATACTGGGATGGATTTCTACAGGCGATGCTGAAAGTTATTATAAATCAGGAGTGGTAGCAGCCTTGTCAACCTACAAACCTGTTGACGCTTCTTACATTCATGGTATGCCCATCAATCAAGCCTACATTGATAATTATTTCACAGGTGAAGCTGCGTTCAAATCCAGTACAGATGATCAATTGAAACAAGTGTGGCTCCAGCGTTACCTGATTCAGTTCATGCAGGATCCGATTTCGGCATTCTTCGAACAGCGCCGTACCGGATACCCCGTGTTCCCTGTCAATCCGGCTACTTCTTTGAATGTGAACGATAAGAATGCAATTCCTGTTCGCTGGCTTTATCCGGGTTCTGAGTTGAACTATAATAAAGATAATTTGATGCAGGCTTTGAGCAGGCAGTTTGGAGGTGTAGATGAGATCAACAACAAAATGTGGTTGTTGAAATAAGACTTTAAAAAAGTTTCTTTAAGCAGTCTGGAAGCCGTCTCGAAAAAACGAGGCGGCTTTTCTTATTCAATCGGCTTTGCACCCAAAACAGCGATAGCCACACTGTCTGTACCTTTTGGAGCAAAATACTTTGATTTAAAATTTACAGATTGGCCCGGGTTCACTTCCACAAAGATTGTCTCCTTGTCTGATTCAAGTAATGCCTTTGTCTTGCTGTAAAAATCAAATTTTAATTCTACATCCTTATAAGATGCAATGCTTGATTTACTGGAAATCTTCCCTTTGATTACGGTTTGCCCTACCAAATTCTTATGATTGTTTCCAGTCACAGCAAGGAAGATAGCTGGGTCCTTACGTTCTTTCTTCAGCAGCAAGTCTCTTGTTTGCTCATAACTTGCCTTATCTTTTTCCGCTTGAGATGAATCGCTGCTGCAGGAAGCTAACAGGATCAGGAGGGTTAACATTAATGATAATCCGGTTTTCATATTCGGGTAATTAAAGCAGGAAAATTAATGCATATTTATTAATACAGGCAATTACTTATTGCTCCATAAGGCTCCGCCGCAACTATCTCTTGATGCTCCGGTAACAGTGGCTATTACATTTTTATCATTGCGCATTCGCAGCACACTTATCAATGCCATCACCAATGCTTCCTTGTAATTCACAATATCTTTGGCAGGTACAATGACATCAATACCCACCTTATCCAAATGATATTTTAATCGTTCTATTAAAAATCTGTTCAGTGCTCCACCACCGGTGACGAGTATCGGGCCCGTATTTATATTTTTGGTTTTTCGAATAGCATGCATTACTTGCTGGGCAATATGTTCAGTATAAGTTGCAAGTCCATTGTCAATATTTTTTTCAGAGCCCCTAATCAGCGGGTACACGGTCTCTGTACCAAAATCATTTGCCAGGCTTTTCGGGTAAGCTTTCCTGTAATATTTCAATGTATTCAGATGTCTCAACAACGCTTCATTCACCCTCCCTTTTGCCGCCATCATTCCGTTTTTGTCAAACTTTTTCTTTGCCAGTGCAGCCAGCATATTCAGCACCCTGTTGGCAGGGCACACGTCATACGCAATGACACGGTTCTGTCCATGAATGGAAATATTGGCAATGCCCCCTATATTTAAAAAATAATTGCAGCCAGGAAACAGCAGGCATTCTCCGATCGGAACAATCGGAGCGCCTTGTCCGCCAAGAGCTACGTCCAATGCCCGGAGGTCTGAAACTACAGGTATGCCAGTGATGGCCGCCAGTGCAGCGCCATCACCCAATTGATGGGTCATCTGCTTTTGTGGAAGGTGAAAGGTGGTGTGCCCATGAAATCCGATGCAGTCGATTTTTTCCTGAATCTTATTTTCATTGAGGAATGCCAAAACCTTTTCTCCGCAATATCTTCCAAATCTGGTATGAAGCAGCAAATAATCTTTGGCGCCAAGTGTTGTGGCATTAAGTAACTTCCTGACCCATGCTGCTGATATTGCTTTGGTCTCTGCTGCAAGTATATTGAATGACCATTTTCCTTTTCGCTCTGTGAAATCAACGCAAATGATATCCAGCCCATCCATTGAACTGCCACTCATGATTCCGATAACCGTATAGTTCATATTGACATAAGTTTTTTAGTTTTGTTCAAATTTAAAGCAAACTGTTCCAGTACAAATTAATGCACCTTTCATGGTAATCAATCTCAGCAAAGAACATTCCCTTGTAAGCAATTGGGTAAGCGAGTTGCGCGATGTAGATATTCAACAGGACCGTATGCGCTTCAGGTCCAACCTGGAAAAGATCGCGGCTGTATCAGCGTATGAGATCAGTAAACGACTGCCTTGGGTAGAAAGGGAAGTGTCGACTCCATTAGGCACATCTGTGTGTAAGGTATTGGCAGCACAGCCTGTATTGGCTACTATTTTGAGGGCCGGACTTGCCATGCATCATGGATTACTGAATTTTTTCGACAAGGCTGATAACGCATTTATAAGTGCCTTCAGAAAGCATAGCAGAGATGGCAGTTTTGAAATCAGTCTTGATTATATCAGTTGCCCTGCTATGGAAGATCGAGTTGTGATTGTTTCTGACCCGATGCTGGCAACAGGGGCCTCTTTGGTAAAGACGCTTCAGTTCATTCGCCGGGAAGGAATGCCCTCAGAAATCCATATTGTTTGTGCACTTGCATGCACAGTAGGAATTGAGTATGTATTGCGTGAGGAGCCTAAAGCCACTATCTGGTGCGGCGATATTGATGATGAACTTACTGCCAAGGGATACATAGTTCCGGGATTGGGTGATGCCGGAGACCTTGCCTATGGCATTAAAGTGCAGATATAAAAAAAGCAGGCATCGGAAAGATGACTGCCTGAAATATTAAGATGTTTTTCTTGATTAATTATTTTTCTTCACTCTTCCGTCCTTCTTATCTTTTTCACGACCAATGATGTAACCACCGGCTGCACCTACTGCCGCGCCTACTGCCGCGCCTACACCTTTTTTCTTGGAAATAATAGCGCCGCCAACTGCTCCGGCTGCCCCGCCTATTACTGCACCTTGTGCCGCTTTGCTCCATCCTTTCTTTTCTTTGGTTTCACCAGGAGTAGTGGAGGTAGTATTGCCTGTATTATTTTCAGTGTTACTAACCTGGTTGTCAGTTGAACTGCTGTTGTTGGCAGATGTGTTGTTCTTTTTGGCAGTTGAAGATTTCTTAGTAGCAGTTGCAGATGAATTCTTCTGAGGAGCTACAGTTGCACTCTTTTCATCTTCAGTATTTTTCGTTGTTGCAGTATCAGAATTCACATTATTAGTAAATGAAGTGGAATCCGTTAATAACTGAATACCGGTTTGGGTGGGTTCAACATTGCCCTTGCAAGCCGATAGTACCAGTGCCATCATTAGTAATGCACCTGAACTGATCATTACAATTTTTTTCATATAATAACTCTTTGTTTTATTGCCCGCTATTTGAAAAAATAGTGCCACATTTCTATGTTTTCCCTGTGAAAGCCTTAGAGATTTGTTAAGGAATTTAATTCTTAATTATTGTATTATTGGGAAACATCATACCACAAGAAAACCCCGTTTTTTTTAACGGGGCTTGCCTGGCTTTTTAGTGTACGGATAAAAGTGATTCATTAATTTTTGTTGGCAGTATCCTTCTTGTCCTTATTCTTGCCAATAATATAACCACCGGCGGCACCAACTATCCCGCCAACAATGGCTCCAACTCCTTTTTTCTTACTGATGATTGCTCCACCAACAGCACCTGCTGCACCGCCTATTACAGCGCCCTGAGCAGCTTTGCTCCATCCTTTCTTTTCTTTTTTCACTTCAGTACCTGGCGTACCTGCGTCTGGTATCTGATTACCTGTTTTAACTGTTTCATTCCCTGTATTTTCAGAATTTTCTGTTACAGGAGGTGTTACAGCCGGTGGAGTCTGGGTGGTATTAACAGTTTCATTTTTTTCGGGAGAAGGCTCTGTTTTCACTGGCACATATTTTATTATGGTCCTTACTTTTTCAGATTTTTTTGAGGGTGTTTCGGAAACCGTTTCTTTCTGCACTTCGTTGTTTGCCTGTACACCAGTCATGGTATCGCTATATACGTTGTTGTTAGTATATATGGTGCTGTCATTAAGTAGTTGAATATTACTGGAATTATCATCATTTCCCTGCTTGCACGCTGCAAACATGAAGACGAGTAAAGTAACGGGTAAAAGATTTTTCATGATAAATAATTGAAAGGTGAAAAGAATTTGTTTGTTGAATAGATGTTCAATGACAAAAATGGTTTAAGGAGTTGCACTCGATTAATAAAATCTTAACAATCAACTATTGCCCACGCTTAAGCCGGTATTTTCTATTCACCTTAGGATTGTTGAAATATTCATCAACCTCCTTTTTAGATGCAGGTACTTCTACAAGTGGCACATCGATAAGTTGCAATTGAACTGATTTCAGTTCATCTTTCAATTTGTTAGTCTTCTTAATAATGTCCATATCGCGATCGCCCAACAGCATATTATCGCTAAGAAGGTATTGAAGGCGTTTGATATCACTCCTTACAAGGGATGCTGAATTCTGCTCATAACTCTTGTTTGGCGCTGCTGCTTCCTTCACGGGCACTAAGGCTACACCTACACTTGGCAGTATTTTGCCAGTTGTTTTCCCACCATCGCCTGGCAGCGAAGAAAAGACAGTGCCCCCTAATGCAGTTGATGCTGAAGCAAGATCGAAAGTGGTTCTTGTATTTTTGGTATGCTTTATTTTCTGATCCAGTTCTCTGAATGTAATTTTCAATTGGAAAATATAATTCTCAATATTCGTTACTACTTTTTGATATTCGAGAAGCCTTTGAGGATAATTGATTGTTTCCTTCACATTCACATTGACTGTGGCCGTATCATGATTAAAAAATTTATCTACTCCAATTACTTTAATGATTAGCATTTTGGACTTCACTCCTTCATCTTCTTTGATGAAATCGAATGGAGCCACCCACATGAAATTATCTCCGCAATGTGCAATAGGAGTCAATGATTTTACCGGATAGTTGGTGGAGTAGGTGATAGATTCAATGGGGAATGTACCCTCTTCACACTGGAGTGTAAAATTCAAAGTATCACCTTCCTCAATAGTAAGTTCATTGCCAACAGTAGGTTTTATACGCGATGGAATGATCTCTGTATTGTAAAAAAGTAGAGTAAAGGTTGTATCCACCTTGTCTTCAGCATTGTTTAGATTTTGTACACCTACCAGTACTTTATACTCTTTATCGTATTTCAACTTGCCTGACAAAAAGAAGGATTTGTCTGCCTTGAAGTGTAATATCCCTTTGTCTTTATTAATCTTTAATCCCACGGGGCTATTCTTCAGGTACCAGTAATAATCTTTTGGGTCTTTATTGATTTCAAAAGTGTAATCCAAAGTGCTGTCGACATGCAAAGTAAAATACGGGCTGAAGTTTTTGATCCTGAGTAATGTATCAGGCGCCTGCAGATAAACTGTATCCACATGCTTCATAAATACGCTGTCAGCTTTGGCTTGTTCCTGGGCATGCAGCGAACCGGTCAGAAATGATAATAGAAGAAATATCGAAATTCCTGTCTTTAAACTCGTCTTTGGCATCAAACAAAAATATAAAAGAATGTGTGATTGAATAGGCAGGAATTTCTTAAAATTCATTTACCGCCGTAAAACCGGCATTTACCGAGATACATAAGTACTATACCTAACAAGTATTGCAAACGGATCCCCGCTGGAATAGGTTTGTGTTTTAAATATAAAAAAAAATGGAAAATTCAAATCAACCGGAGCTGACTCCACGTCATGATAGAAGTGGTAAGCTTTTTATGGGCGTTGTCTTATTTGTGGCAGGGCTGGCTTTGCTGGCATATAAAATGGGAGCGCCTTTACCTGCAGGTCTTTTTACCTGGCCGATGATACTTATAATTATAGGCCTTGCTATCGGCATCAAGGACAGGTTTCAGAATCCGGGTGCCTGGATATTATTGCTGATAGGATCCCTCTTTTTGGCAGACATGAATTTTCCCGGATTTGATGCTCACAGGTACATAGGTCCAATCATTCTTATTGGAATAGGGTTGATTTTTATTTTCAAACCAAATCGTAGAAGATTTCAGGGCTTTGGAGGATGTAGTCACAAGAGACAAATAGGAGTGCCATTTTCCCAAAAATTCGGCAATGATCCTATTGCTAATGCATCTGCAAATGCTGATGAAGAATACATCAATATCAATTCTGTTTTTGGCGGGGTGAAGAAATTCATTGTGTCCAAGAATTTTAAAGGTGGCAGTGTGGTTACTTTTATGGGAGGTGCAGAGTTAAATCTTCAACAAGCCGACATTCAACATCCCATCATTCTTGAATTGAATAATGTATTCGGAGGAACCAAACTAGTAGTCCCCTCCAACTGGGATGTCAAAAATGAAGTTACTGCCATATTCGGCGGTGTCGATGATAAAAGGAACCCGGGTGGGCTTACTCCTGAACCGGGTAAGACAATTTTAGTAAAAGGAACCAGCCTCTTTGGAGGTATTGAAATCACCAGCTATTAATTGGTTATTTAACCCCATTTATAAAAATCTAAACCCTGTCTCATGAAATGGTATCTCGCAAAATTAATTTACAGGATCATCTGTGGTGAAGGCGATCATACACCACAATTTGATGAACAACTCAGGCTGATCGAAGCAGAAGACGATTTGCATGCATTCCAAAAAGCGCGGCTTCTTGGCGAACGTGAAGAAGATAGTTTTCTGAACAATGCTCAGAAGCCTGTATTGTGGAAGTTTATTGACATCTCCGAGTTGCACCTGCTCAATAACTTGTCAGATGGTGTTGAGTTGTATTCCAGTGTCAAAGACCATGATGATGCTGAAAATTACACACATGGAATTTATCGCCGTGCAGGATCACTGTATGAAAGATGCCTCGAAAAAAATATCTTTATGAATTAAACTTACGTTTTGGCCTATTCCGTATTTTCTGACAGAAGGTTTCTATTCTACTTTGAGATATGGTGGTTGCTGGTTACGATATTGCAATATGTCATTCTTCACCAGCTCAATGTTGAAAATTATTATGCTATCACAGATGCTATTGCCAGTAATGTGATACTTGGCTTTTTATGTTTTCTGCTCAGCAATAATATGCGTTTCTATCTGCCACGTAACGAGAAGTATTGGTATATCATCGTTTCAAGTCTTGCAGTTTGCCTGGTTTGGTTGATTATGCTTCATGTAAGTTTTTATTTCATCCTTCCGAAAGACGATCCATACATTCAATTTTTTAAGGAGTCCTATGCGATACGGTTTGGAAGCGGGTTTCTATTGACGAGTAGCATTACTATGTTCAGCCTGTTGCTCTACAGTCAACAGGAACAAAAGGAACTGCAGGCACGGCAGTCAGAATCAGAAAAATTAAAAAGAGATGCAGAACTGTACAAGCTCCGCCAGCAACTGCAACCTCATTTCCTGTTCAATAGCCTGAACTCAATCAGCTCGCTGACATCGAGCAACCCTGAAAAAGCAAGGCACATGATACAGCAACTCAGTGCGTTTCTGAGAGGCATGCTCAAGAAAGATGAAGAGAAACTCATCAGCCTGAATGATGAACTGGAATATCTGAAATTATATCTTGATATAGAAAAAGTGAGGTTTGGTCATCGGTTGCAGACAGAAATTTATTCTGATGAATCAGTAGGCAGCACACTCCTTCCTCCATTGATTTTGCAACCTGTGGTGGAAAATGCAATTAAGTTTGGATTATATGATACCATTGATGATGTTGTCATAACGATTCGTGCAGAAAGCAATGACCATCATTTGTTGATAACGATAAAAAATCCTTTTGACCCCGAAACCGGGCGCCCTTCAAGAGGTACAGGATTTGGGCTTTCATCAATAAGAAGGAGGTTGTATCTTTTATATTCAAGAAATGACCTTGTGCATACTCAGGCAGAGGGCAATATATTTACAACAAGACTAATAATACCCCAGGTATGATAAAATGTCTCATCATAGATGACGAACCACTGGCAAGAGATATTATCAAAAATTATTTGATAGCATTCCCTTCCATCACGGTTGCAGAAGAATGCAACAATGGATTCGAGGGATTGAAAGCCATTCAGCAGCATCAGCCTGATCTCGTATTTCTTGATATACAGATGCCGAAGATCAATGGATTCGAGATGCTGGAACTGATAGATGATGCCCCGCCCATCATCTTTACCACTGCTTATGATGAATTTGCCATCAGGGCGTTCGATCAAAACGCTGTTGATTATTTATTGAAGCCATTCAGCAAAGAACGGTTTGCAAAGGCAATTGAAAAATTCATTCAAAAACCTGAGCGGGCTTCGGTTCAAAATGTTTTGGATGAAGCAGCACAAACACCTTCACAACAAAACAGGGTGGTAGTAAAAGATGGCGCCAAAATCAAAATCATCCCGGTATCTAAAATTTACTATCTCGAAGCAGCCGATGACTATGTAAAGATCGTATGTGCTGATGGTACCTATTTGAAAAATAAGACGATGGCTTTTTATGAAAAATCTCTGGCTGCCTTTCAGTTTGTTCGTATTCATCGTTCCTACATTGTGAATACACAACTGATCACCCGAATTTACCCTACTGACAAGGATTCTCATTCTCTCGTGTTGAGTACCGGGCAGGAGTTGCCAACCAGCAAAGCCGGTTATGCGAAGCTGAAATCGGCACTGGGAATCTGAAAAATCTGTAAGAATAGTGATTTGGAAAGAGTCAATCTGTCTATGAATAAGTCGAATTTCAATTGTTTCAGGGCTGCCAGCCTTTCAACAGAAGCCAATGGTCTGAATCCTTATTTTTGCAACCTAAGAATACAAGGATTTTGATAGAGAAAAAGACCCTTCAGGAAAACGTGAATGCCGTGCTCGTGGGCATCGTGCATCAATATCAGCCGGAGCAGGTAACCAATGAGTACCTCGCTGAACTTGCGTTCCTTGCAGAAACTGCGGGAGCCAGGACAATCAAATCTTTTACCCAAAAGTTAGATCACCCTGACAGCCGCACTTTTGTCGGAAAAGGAAAACTTCAGGAAATAAAAGATTATTGTGAGTTGAAAAACGTTCAGTTAGTGATCTTTGATGATGAACTTACAGGCTCACAAATACAAAATATTGAAAAGGAACTGAAAGTAACAACTATAGATCGCACTGATCTGATATTGGACATTTTCGCATCACGTGCCAAGACATCACAAGCCAAAGTACAGGTGGAGCTGGCGCAATACCAATACCTGTTACCACGACTGAAAGGGATGTGGAAACACCTGGAGCGGCAGGGAGGCGGTATCGGTAGCAGAGGGCCTGGTGAAACTGAAATAGAAACAGACCGGCGTATCGTAAAAGATAAGATTTCATTGTTGCGCAAGCGCCTTGCAGAGATAGACAAGCAAAGCCTTACTCAAAGAAAAGAACGCGGTGAATTTATCAGGGTGGCCCTTGTAGGTTATACCAATGTTGGCAAGAGCACGATCATGAACCTTATCAGCAAGAGTGATGTATTTGCAGAAAATAAATTATTTGCAACGTTAGATACTACTACTCGTAAAGTCGTGTTGGGTCATACACCGTTCCTGCTGAGTGATACAGTTGGATTTATAAGGAAATTGCCACATCACCTGGTAGAAAGTTTTAAGAGCACATTAGATGAAGTGCGTGAAGCAGATCTGTTGCTTCATGTCGTTGATATTTCACATCCCAATTATGAAGAGCAACTGGCAGTAGTTGAAAAAACCCTGCACGACCTGAAGAGCATGGACAAACCTGTTATCACGGTTTTCAACAAAATGGACATGTATGAGAAGATCACCTTTGATCAGTGGCTTGCACCGGAGGTGAAGCAACAATTGCTCGATGAACTTCAGCAAAAATGGAATGAAAAAACCAAAGGGAAAGCAGTGTTTATTTCAGCCATTGAAAAGCTGAATATCGAAAATCTGCGGCAGAAAATGCTCAATGAAGTACGCACACTGTACCAGTCCAAGTATCCATACAAAGCTGAATTCTTCTATTGATGGATCATGCTCCAAATATGATCAGGATTGCAAGTGCTGTCAATGATATTACTTTTAATGAAAAAAATATTGCAGTAGTTGATATTGGCGGACGCAAGATTTGTATTATCAGAACTCCGGATGGCCTGAAAGCCTGTACAGATCAATGCCCGCATGCCGGAGGCTCATTGAGTGAAGGGTATGTGGATCAGCATCTGAATATCGTATGCCCTGTTCATAATTACAAATTCAATTTGAAAACAGGAAGAGATGCTTTTAATGAAGGGTACTTTCTAAAGAGATTCCCCGTCATCGTCAATGATGAAGGAGTTTTCATTCAATTGAAATAACTTCAAATACCTTGAAGATTCTGTTCTCTTTCCGCGTCAAGGAGAATAACAGGATGCTGTTGAATTTTTTTCTTGTAGCCTGCTACAGATATCCAGTAGATAACCAGTGCAACAACTGACCCAACGGAGAGGACGGGAGAAAGCTCATTAAATTTTATAGCATTCAGGAAGAAATTGGTGAGCGTTAGAATAGCCCATAACAATCCCAAATTAACGGTAGGTCTTGAGTCAGGCAGAGGTTCGCCGGATGCCTCTAAGTGTGCCGCAATGGAAGAGGCGAGTTTTTGTACAAGAACAAAAATGAAATAGAAATTGTAAAACGGAATGAGTATCCTCCACACGGCACCCGGCTCTATCAACCTGTTCTCAGGACTAATGGCTTTTAAAGTGTTTTGGAGTGTGAGCAGGAATAGAACATAAACAGTAAGAATAATAATGATGGTGCTCAACCCAATCAGAAAAGCAGAAGTTTCATCTATCATAGTATAGCAGTTAGTAGGGGATCAATCGGTTCAGAAGAATTTTATAAAAGTTGCCAACTTTAATATCTCATCCTATGCAAGATTGGCAAATTTGCGAAATTAAAATTTAGGACAAGGTATGCCGCGGCCACCTTCTGACGGGCGCTTGACGTAGATAAGGGACAACTCCATACCTCCCCTGCTTTGGGACGCAGTGCGGAGACTTGAAGTGTTGATGTCATAGGAAGCGCCTATCCTGAAACCTGAAAATTCAATACCTACATAAGGGATGATAGCATCTTTCAAACGGTACCAGGCGCCTACATATACATTTGCAGGTTCCGGGCTCTGTGGATCAAATGCCGCTGCAGCAGCCGCTCCAATGACGGTTTCAGTTGCCTTATTTTGTATTTGGAATATCCCGCTGGTATGTAGATCTACATTGTCTGCAATTGGGAAATATCCTCCTGCATGAAGAGTAGTCCGGGTACCGATGCTCCAGTCTGCACCCATAAAACTTTCTTTTGGACGGTTGATGTGGTACATGGATGCACCTACATAAAAATTGTTGTCGCCGTTGGTAGACCCTGAATACAAAATACCTGCATTCACGTCGAGATAATTGACATTGAGGTTTTCAGAATAAAAAATTTCCTGGGTTACTCCGGTAAAGCCGAAGGGCGTGAGCATATCTTCAAAATAAAGTTTGGACTGATCCAGTCGTTTCTGTCCGTAAGTACCCTGAAATCCGATACCAATTTGCTGAAATCCATCTTCATCCAGAGACTTATGGTAAGATGTGGATAAGGCAATGTAATTATTGGTGAGAATATTGCCGCCGGCCTGGTCTTTCAAAGCCAATATTCCTACACCCCAGGTGTCTGTTTCAGGAATTCTGTTTTTCAAAATTCTGAAATCTACACTTGCAGTATAAGTTGTATAAACATTGTTCAATGCCGGCCATTGGTTCCGGTAATTCCCGGCCACGCGAACTGTACCATCAAACTTACCGGTAAGTGCCGGGTTCAGGGTAAGAGGTGAAGCAAAGAATTGGGAGAAATGCGGATCCTGTGCGCTGGCAGACAGGGCTGTAATAATAAGCAGTAATATCGCTGTAGCAGATTTTTTCATCGGTACAATAAAGCAAATAAAGGTAAGCTATTGGTTTTACAAGTTCAACAATGTAAACAGAAAATTGCCGGCTCAAAAGTAAGCAAGCACATTAATTAATGCAAGATTGACTGTCAGGAATTCTTCAAACTGTTAATGATCCTCGTAAATTCATCAGCTTTTAGCGATGCACCACCAACCAGGCCTCCATCTACATCAGGCATAGAAAATATTTCTGCAGCATTATCACCTTTTACACTTCCGCCATAAAGAATGGAAATTCTACCGGCTGCATTGCTCCCATATTTTTCTGCCAATACTCTTCTGATATGTGCATGCATCTGTTGGGCTTGCGCTGCAGTAGCTGTCTTGCCGGTACCTATAGCCCAGATAGGCTCATAGGCTATGACAACACTCTCAATATTTTCTTCATTTAAATGGAAAAGACTTTCATGAATCTGTTTGCTTACGAAGCCTTCCTGCTTGTCAGCTTCGCGCACTTCCAGCGCCTCACCACAGCAAAAGATGGGTATGAGCCCCTTTGACAAAGCTGCATTGACTTTTTCTGCAAGCATTGCATTTGACTCTCCAAAATATTCGCGGCGTTCGCTGTGCCCGATGATCACATGGCTAATGCCCATGGATAGCAACATGTTGGCACTTACTTCACCCGTAAAGGCCCCGGAGTCTTTGGTGTAGCAGTTTTGGGCGCTCACGTAAAATTGAGCCTTGCCCTTCAATATTTCTTTTGCAGTGATCAGGTAGGGAAATGGAACTGCGATGACCACATCCTGTTGCTTTTGAAGGGTAAAAGACTTGCCTGCAAGTGCTGCCAATATATCCTTCGCTTCCTGAAGGGTACAATTCATTTTCCAATTAGCTGCTGCTATTTGTTTTCTCATTTTTGATTATTATAAATTGATAATAAGGAAATTCTTTCGCCTTCTGTTAGTTCAAAACCTTTGAGTTTTTTCCAGTTATTGATATCACGCATTGCTTTTTCAAAATCATACCGCTCAGTTCCCCACGAAAAATCAGGAACAAATTTGCCTGGCCTTTCTCCAAAAATATTACAGCTTACACCCGTGATAGTTCCCGTATTGAATGATGTATTGATAGCACTGCGGCTGTAATCACCCATCAACAACCCGCATTTAGTACCTGCATCCATAGGCTCTTCACCCTTGTGCGAAACGAGCATTACGTGCGATGCATTATTTTTAAGATTACTATTGCTGGTACCTGCACCGAGATTGCACCATTCACCCAACACTGAATCTCCTAAATATCCATCATGTGCTTTATTAGAAAATCCCATCAACACCGAATTTTTGATTTCACCTCCTGCCAGGCAATGGGGCCCTATGGTGGTACCCCCATAAATTTTTGTCCCAAGTTTCACTACCGCATTCTTCCCAACAAACACGGGTCCCCTGAGCATTGCCCCTTCCATTATTTCAGCCTTTTCTGAAATATACACCGGGCCTGCTTCTGCATTAATAAAACTGGTGTGAATTTGTGCGCCGGGTTCTACAAATATATTTCCTGCTGCTTTCACAAAAATATCATTCGGTAAAGACTGGCTTGTTTTGTTGGTGGTGAGCATTTCAAAATCCTGCCGTAGTGCCCAATCATTGTTTTTGAAAATATCGGCTGCATGGCGGAGAGAAACAAAGTGGCCATTGACATGATGATGACCCGCAGCCAGAGATTTCAACAACTCCAATGATGGAATATCAAGAGCAGAAAAGGAAAAAATATCTCCTTCAGGTTTTTCATGTTCTGAAAGGAGGGCAACGTGCTCAAAATAATGCTGCCATTTCTCCAAAATGGTAAGCATGCCAACGCGGATATGTGCAATGCTCTTTATTCTTCCGAATGGATAAAGTTTATCAGCACCCGTGATATCGTCCAGTACGATGGTCATGCGGCGAAAATAGTTCGGTTTTGTGAATTTGGAAAAAGAGTTAATTGTTGATAAAGGCTACTAAAACTTCTAATAGGATACAAGCAATTTGGAAAGCAAGGACCAATGGACTACAGCCAACGAATACTTCGACAAGTTCAGCAGCTTTGAAAGGACAAGGATCATCTGCAGTGGGCGTATAGCGAAAAAGGGAAATTCCACTCTCCTTGTTTCACAAAAAAAATCCTCCCGCATCAACGGAAGGATTTTTTCTTTAAAAATCTATGGAGAATTATTTCTTCTTTTCGTAGCGCTTCTTGAACTTGTCGATACGTCCTGCAGTATCTACCAACACATTTTTACCGGTGTAGAAAGGATGTGAAGTATTGGAAATTTCCAGTTTTACCAATGGGTATTCATTTCCATCTTCCCATTTCACTGTTTCTTTGCTGGCAGCTGTTGAACGGCTCAAAAAGGAGTCACCGTTACTCATGTCGCGGAATACTACGAACCTGTAGTTGCCCGGATGAATTTCTTTTTTCATAATCTTTGATTTGTAGCATGGCTAACTCTTTGAGTCTCCATGCACTTTTTAAAAAGGAGTGCAAATTTAGGGGAAAATCTCCTGAAAGAACCTGTTTTAATAAAAATTATTGTGAAGAATCCCCCTTTTTTAAGGTAATTCAAGGCTTCAGCCGGCAATTCGGTTCAGTTCGCCTTCTTTCTCCATTAACCGCTGCAAGAGAACCGCCTGGTTTCCGGCCCGGACAAAATTGTGTCCCTCATAGCGGGAGCCATAATAAACATCATTATTGATATAGTCTGTCAGGAATCGCATGGCTTGCATGTAAATCATAAACTTGCCTGCATAAACGAAATGCTCTTTTTCCGATTTTGTCAATTCATTTTCCATATCATTCATATATCCTTGATAAATGGCCTTGAAATATTCGTTCCGCACTTCTATTTTGCTGAAGTCTTTTTCTTCTTCATTTACGGGCGATAGGTAAGTCCGCATCATATCGCCCACATCGCTGATAAAGTAGCCGGGCATCACAGTGTCGAGGTCTATTACACACAACCCTCTATCATCCGCGTTAAACAATACATTGCTGATCTTGGTATCATGATGGGTAACTCTTAATTTGAAGGCAGGATTTTCCAGAATTTTCTCATAAGTCGTAACGATTTCACGGTTTGCATCTATGAATTCAATCAATCCTTTGCTTTCTTCAATCCGGTTTTTATTTCCTGTCTTCAATGCTTCCTGAAATTGAGTATATCTCAGTGCCAGGTTATGAAAATCGGGTAGGGTGATTTTCAGCTTTTCTGCGGGAAAGCCGGCAAGGATTTTTGTAAACTTTCCAAACTGGCGTGCTGCTTCATAAGCCTGCTGTGGCCTGCCAACAGTATCTATTGTTCTGGAATTGGGAACATAATCTGTAAGCCGGTAATACCCACTTTCATCCTGATAAAGCGCGTTATTGTCTTTTGTCTTGATGGGTACTGTAAAAAGGTAATCCGGTGCAACATCTTTAAGATACTCTGACAGCAAAGTCATATTTGAAGCTATATCGAACGGAGTTTTGAAAACAGCATGGTTGATTCTTTGAAGGATCAGGTCTCTTTGTGCGCTTTTCATGCGCCAGGTAGTATTGATCAATCCATTGCCAAATGGAATAATCTCAAAATCTTCCTTCCGGAGATTATAGGCGCTGAGTAATTCCTGTGTCATAAAAAATTATTTGCAATCAAATCTTGATTCAAAAATAACGTATGCTTTAGATACATCAATTGTTCCACAATTTATTCCCGGCTTAATACTGGGAATAAGACCAAAATTACGTTTCGGGAATATAATCTTTTGAAGGCACTGCGAACCCCTATGCAGGGAAACAGGAAACGCGGTTGATTTTAGCAAAAGTGGGTAATATAGCTGACTGTATTCACAAAATAAATAACTGCAATACTTTTATGGAGCAACTTTGACAAGAATGGACGAGCGTCTCTTGCCTGCTATAAAATCCAATCCTGATTCAGATACGATGATATTGGCTATATTAAGTTAGAATGACGGAGCGAAGAATGCAATCGGATATGGCAATATCACGGTGAGGTTGGAACACATTGGAAGCAGTACCAGGCAAAGTGAACAGGAGTTTTGCAATCAATCAAAGCAAATGATTCCGCTTGTAAACACCAATTCAAACTGTATAAAATAGTAAAGGTAACTCAAGGGAAATCTGTCCATTCGAAAAAAGCTGTCATTGAATGAATAACAGGTAAACGATAAATTAGAAGTTATTTTATAGAAATTGGTTTGGGTCAACAACTTTCCTGGGAATATTACTGGTACTTCATCTTTAATAATGCGCTACTTGCAGAAAACCCAGTTAAAAAATTCAGGAAAGTGTTTGCGCCATGCGTTCTCATTATGCTTTGCCTCCGGGTCAATGGCTTGTTTGATGGGCGTCTTATCCCTGCTTCTCACTTCTTTGATTACCCGCAGCATATCAGGTATCATAGTTTCACCTTCTTTGCCTCCGGCATAAAAAAACAATTTGGTATGAAGATTCGAAGCGTCTGCGAGTACCGTACTGTCTATTCCCGAAGCGGTCCAGAATGCAGGAGAAAAAATTCCAGCGCTTCCAAAAGTTTTTGGATATTTTAATACCGCGTACAGGCTGATCAACCCTCCCATGCTGCTACCGGCTATTGATGTGTTAGGTTGATTAGGAAGTGTTCGATAATTCTTGTCAATATAGGGTTTGAGTGTATTCACCAAAAAGTCCACATAAGCATTTCCTTCTCCCTTTCCGAATTTCATAAACTCCCAGGGGTTGTATTCGTTCATTCTTTTTGAGAGCCCATTGTCCACGGCTACAACAATTGCCTTTTTGCATTTCTTGCCGAGCGCATCGAGAAACTCATCTACTCCCCATTCTCCGGAATAAGATGTTGCTGCATCAAAAACATTTTGTCCGTCATGCATGTACAGAACAGGGTACCTTTTTTTCGTGTGTTCATATCCTTTAGGCAGATATATCCAAATGCGCCTTGATCTGTGGAGTTGCGGCATGTAGAAAGCCGTATCCATGATATGTACCTGCGAAGTGGTGGTGTGTGTTACCAATGCATTACCGCCAGGCCGATTGTCGGCCCAGGCGCCAATCTTTAGATGAATGGTAGTGTCACTTTCCAAATTCAGAACTCTGTTGTTCATCGGTTTGAAATCAGCATGTTCTTCCACTGTCTGCCAGTTGCCTCTCGTAACCTTATATTCATAATGCCCTTTAGCAAGTGAAAAGGAGATGGAATACCGGCCCTGATCTTTATGAAATAGAAAAGTAGTATCACCGGGATTCCACATATTAAAATTGCCTGCAAGAAAAAATCTTGCACCATCCTTTTGTGGAAGAGAATCGATGATGAATGTAACACGCTGCTGACTAAACCCACGGGCAGATATCAGCATAAGTGCGATCAGGCAAAACCTCTTCAACTTTTTAATTGTTTTAGATAAGACTTCACCTGTTCATGATAGTTCTTGCTCAATGGTACCAGCGGCAGCCGGAGTTCATTTTGAATCAATCCCATTTCAGCAAGGAATGCCTTTACACCAGCCGGATTGTTTTCTACAAATAGCAAATCCATTGCCTGCAGCAAAATGTTTTGAAGTTTTTGTGCATTGGTAAAGTCGTGAGCCAGGCTATAGCGTACCAGGTCACTGAATTCCTTTGGAAAACAATTGGCAACTACACTGATGACACCATCTGCTCCGCATGCAATGAGTGGGAGCGTAATATGATCATCACCGCTCACAAATAAAAAATCCTGAGGCCTTTTTTCGAGAATGTGCATGCACTGCACCATGTTGCCGCTTGCTTCTTTGATACCTGCTATCTTCTCTACATCATTCGCAAGGCGCAATGTAGTCTCCGCCGAGATGTTGCTGGAAGTACGGCCGGGAACATTATATAAAATCACCGGTAACGGTGAATGCTCTCCGATGGCTTTGTAATGCTCGTATATGCCTTGCTGTGAAGGCTTGCTGTAGTAAGGGCTGGCGCTGAGAATAGCGGCAAAACCACTGAGATCATCTTTAGTAATCGAGTTGAGGATATCTGCCGTATTATTACCTCCAATGCCGATGACAACAGGCACCCGTTTATTAACCTTTTGAAGAGTGAAAATTGAAATCTCCTTTTTTTCTTCCTTCGAAATAGTTGGAGTTTCTCCTGTAGTGCCAAGGGTTACAATGTATTCTACCTTATTGGCAATAATGTATTCCACCAGGTTTTCGAGTGCCTGGTAATCCACTTGCTGATTTTTGAAAGGTGTTACGATTGCTACACCTGTTCCTTTTAGTTGGTTAATTAGTGACACGGTTAATGATTATTTAGAGTCAACTTCTTCATAGAATCCCATATTCCCAAATTTTTCGATGCGCTCATCAATACGCTGCTGTGCTGTTTTTGCTTTTAATTCTTTTAGTATCGGCTTGATGTATTCTTTGATATTTTTTGCAGCTTCATCATAATCCCAATGAGCGCCACCGCAAGGTTCTTTGATCAATCCATCTACCAGGCCAAATTTGAGCATGTCATCGGATGTGAGTTTCAGTTGTTCGGCAGCTTTTTCTTTTTGTGCCCAACTTCTCCAGAGTATGGAACTACAGTTCTCAGGGGAGATCACCGTGTACCAGGAGTTTTCGAGCATCAAAACTCTATCGCCTACCCCGATCCCAAGTGCACCACCACTCGCACCTTCACCAATGATAATACAAATTACAGGTACCTTCAGCCTGAACATTTCATAAATATTACGGGCTATTGCTTCTCCTTGTCCTCTTTCTTCAGCTTCAAGGCCCGGATAAGCGCCGGGTGTATCTATCAGGGTGATGATGGGAATATCAAATTTTTCTGCCAGCTTCATCAGGCGCAATGCTTTGCGGTATCCTTCAGGGTTGGCCATCCCGAAATTGCGCATTTGCCTCATCTTAGTATTTGTTCCCTTTTGATGGCCAATCACCATTACCGATTCTCCATCGAGCAGGGCCATTCCACCTACCATTGCTTTATCATCTTTTACATTCCTGTCTCCATGTAGTTCTATGAAGTCAGTAAAAATTTTCACAATGTATTCCAGGGTGTAGGGCCTGTCCGGATGGCGGCTGAGTTGTACCTTTTGCCAGGGTGTGAGGCCATCTGTTATTTCCTTCCGTTTCTGAAGTATCTTTTTTTCCAGTGCCGCGTTCACAGCATCGTAATCATTAGAATTATTTCTTGCAGCCAGCTTGTGATTTTCTTCTATTTGCTCATAGAGTTCTTTGATAGGCTGTTCGAAATCCAGAAACTGCCTTACGTGTTGAGTCGCCATTGAAAAGACTTTTTAATTCTTATGGATAAAATCGGGCGGTAAAGGTAAGTATTTGAGTTATGAGTTATGAATTATAAGTTATGAATATTGAGGCAATGTCGTTCAGTTAAGGAGTAGGTCATGGCGAGGAGGCACGACGAAACTACCCCGAATCCACGCCGGCTTTGCCTGGCTGTTTAGGGTGCTGGTATTCAGGTTTCATTCCTCTTCGTTCCCTTCACAATGACGTGACGATGAAAGTGCTTAACTAAACGACATAGAATGATGGCGGATAAGTTTTGTGGATTATTTCAATTTGGGATTATTCAGATGCCTTGTTGCATCACGGTGATTTTTCTTTTCTATGTTTTTCTTAAAGGCTGCTTCCAGGTTAATGCCTGTTTGGTTGGCAATGCAGATCAATACCCAGAGCACGTCCGCTAATTCATCTTCCAGATTTTTGTTTTCGTCGGAAGGCTTAAAAGATTGTTCACCAAATTGCCGTACCATGATCCTGCTGAGTTCTCCTACTTCTTCCATGAGGATTCCAAGATTGGTGAGTCCGCTGAAGTATCTTACGCCTTTGGTTTTGATCCATTCATCCACGAGGGCTTGTGCGCTATCAAATGTCATATCCTTTTTGGGAATAAATGTAGGTGTAAAATGATAATAATTGACTCTGGAAATGGTATGCCGCTGTGTTTTGCAAAAGATTTTTAAAGAAAAATACATTGAAATATTGCACGGTACTTGCATACTTTTTCAATTTACTTATCTTGCACCGGTTTCAATCAATTTCAAAGGTCAATATGCTTCCCAAGTTCAAACGTGTACTCCTCAAACTTTCAGGTGAATCGCTGATGGGCGATAAAACTTTCGGACTGGATCCCAAAGTGCTGGCGCAATACGCGCAGGATATTAAATCGATTACCGAATTAGGTGTACAGGTAGCTGTCGTGATTGGTGGTGGGAATATTTATAGAGGCATGAATGAGATGGAAACCGGCATTGAGCGCGCCCAGGGAGATTATATGGGTATGCTGGCTACAGTGATTAATGGAATGGCATTGCAGAGTGCCCTGGAAAAAATAGGAATTTATACCAGGTTGCAAAGCGCTATCAAAATGGAACAGATAGCAGAACCTTATATTCGCCGCAGGGCGATTCGTCACCTGGAAAAGGGGCGGGTGGTCATCTTTGGCGCCGGTACCGGAAATCCCTATTTTACGACGGACACAGCCGGTTCACTGAGAGCTATTGAAATAAAGGCAGATGCTATTTTAAAAGGTACAAGAGTAGATGGTATCTACAGCGCTGATCCTGAAAAAGACAAGAAGGCGAAGAAATTCAGCAAGATCACTTTTGCCGAATGTATTTCGATGAATCTGAGAATCATGGATATGACGGCCTTCACCCTGTGTATGGAAAATAATCTACCCATTTTAGTGTTTGACATGGACACCCCGGGTACATTATTGCGGGTAGTAACAGGAGAGAAGGTGGGGACTTTGGTAACCGGATAATTTGTATTACTTTCGGCTTGCTTATCCCGATCCATTGTGCCTGCAAAGGCCATCCTTTGAACAACACACCAAAAAGTAGCGTCACCCCCTTAGGTACTTTATTGTAAAACGACCGTCGTATGTGGATATGGATTGCATCCCTAATCGTGTTGATTGCGTGCTTCATCTTTGCTTGGAAGATGCTGGTCAATAATTTCGACCTGATGCCCAATGACAAAAAGCTGCCTATGTTCAAAAATTACACTCCCTCTGAAATTTCCTACAACCAGGAAACATTGCGTGGTATCAAATCCAAGCTTCGTTCTCTCGAAGATCAGAATGCCTATTATGAATTACAGTTCACTAAAATGCAGCAGCGATTACAACAATTAGAGGAAGGAGGTATAGTGGCTGCCGGTACGTCTATCAAAAAAAGTGATGATGAAGAAGACTGGAAAGAAATGTATTATGAGGAGAATGAGAAGAAAGAAAAATTAGAAAATGATTTGGATTCAGCTCAGCAGGAGTTAGAAGAGTTGAAACAGGAGTTGGCTGCATTGAAACAAAACAATACAGAGTACAATACACTGAAAAGTGATTTTGACACCAGGTTAAATGAGATTCAATCTTTGCAAAATGATATTGGGCAATTGCAGCGCAATGTGGAAGCGGCGGCCCAGCGCGAAAAGGACCTGGAAATTCAATTACAAAAAGAGATCACCTTAAGACAGCAACTGCAAAAATCTGAAAGCATCCAAACTTCCCTGAGAAGCGAGAATGAGGGCTTGCGAAGACAAATTACAGAAATGGCAGTTAAGCAAAATGAGGTAGAAAGTAAATTGATCAGGCTGAACGAACTGGAGAGCAAGGTAGCTGCATACGAAGAAGAAAAAACCAAAATGATCGCTGACCTGGAGACCATGCTGAGCCAGAGCAAGACGCACAATCAGTGAAATCACCGCTTGCTACTAACCTGTCATTGCCACTAACCTGTCAGGTTGAATTAATGAATTGATGATTGCATTTGAACTTAACCTGACAGGTTGAAATCGCTGCTTGCTACTAACCTGTCAGGTTGATTTGGGAGAGGTTGAGAACTAAAATCTTTGTATAGAAAAGGTTTTATTAAATTTACCTATCCATTTCCCTACGAATCCTTCCATTGCCTTCCGGTTGAAAAGCATTGTTCGTACTATTTTCAAACCTTCAAAAATCTTAAAAACATGGATTTTAAAACAATGGCTAAGCAAAGGAAATTTATCCTGATAGCTGCAGCAGTGGGTGTTATTTCGATGTTTCTACCCTGGTTTTCTGTTTCAATGTTAGGGATGTCGCAGTCGGTAAATGGAATGCATGGATGGGGCGTTCTTGGATTTTTCTGTTTTGTAATTGCCGGGCTGGTAGCATTGTATGGCAATCAGAAAACGAATCTCGACAAAACAATGTGGATGCTGAGCATGATACTCGGTTTGGTACCACTGCTGATTGTTATTTTTACCTACACTGATGCTTCGGGTAGTTTTATGGGGACAGAGTTTATCGGCTTCGGTATGTATCTTTCCGGAATTGCAGCAATAGCAGTAATTGCATCGGCATGGCTTTTCAAATCGCCAACTGACAACCTGAAAGACGGCTTCGATACACTGAAGAAAAGTGTGGAGAACAAATTAGGTAATGCCGGCGATTCTTCCCAGGCTCCTCCACCTCCGCCTCCTTCTTCGGATACATCACATTCGTAAAATATTTTGCATAGAAATTGGATCGGATTGCTGATCCAATTTTTTTTTGTCCTAATTGATGACGAATGGGTGGGTGCGTCCCAAATCCGATGGCTATCGGATCCGGGATGCTCCCCAATAGGTGAATGTACTTTTTTACAAAGTGTCGTGAATTACCTTTGCTGAAAATATTCCTCATGTCCACCCATTCTTCGATAGCAGATATCAGAACTACTTACCAGAAAAAAACACTGAATGAAAAAGATGTTGTTGATGATCCCATTGCGCAATTTCAGATTTGGTGGGATGAAGCGATTGCTTCAAATGCTGCCGAAGTAAATGCCATGACCCTTGCTACTGCGTCCAAAGATGGTAAACCGTCAGCAAGAACGGTATTGCTGAAAGGTATTCACAAAAATGGTTTTGTGTTTTTTACAAATTATGAAAGCAGAAAAGGAGAGGAGATTGCAGAGAATCCTCATGTAGCACTCTTATTCTTCTGGAAAGAATTAGAGAGGCAGGTTAGGATAGAAGGCCGCATCGAAAAAATAGATGCTGCAGAGAGTGATGAATATTTTAATAGTCGCCCTTTAGAAAGCAGGATTGGAGCATGGACATCACCTCAAAGCCAGGTGATTCCTGACCGGCAATATTTGGAAGATAAAGAAAAAGCAATCGAGGCCGAATTCGAAAACAAAGAGATTACACGACCTCAATACTGGGGTGGTTATGTAGTGATTCCGGATTCGATGGAGTACTGGCAAGGCAGGCCTGGCAGGCTGCACGACCGCATTTTATATACATTCAATGGAACGGGATGGAAAAAGGAGCGCCTGGCTCCTTAGGATTATTTTTCGTCCTTCTTGGTAGTGGTCTTCTTTTTTGTAGCCGGTCTTTTCTTTCCGAATGATCCCTGGAATATTTTTCCTTTCTTGGTTTTTTTATCACCTCTGCCCATAGTATTTTAATTTGTATTGTTATTGAATAAAAAAAGCAAGATACAAATTGTATCCTGCTTTTACCTTTTAGAATTCAATGATCAGATTTTAGAAGAAAGTTCTTTACCTGCTTTGAATCTTGCAACTTTTTTCGCTTTGATTTTGATTTCAGCTCCTGTTTGAGGATTACGTCCTGTACGGGCAGCTCTCTTGCTTACAGAGAAAGTACCAAAACCAACCAGGGTTACTTTACCACCACCTTTCAGTGTTTTTGTTACTGCAGTAGTGAATGCATCCAGAGCAGCATTAGCCTGAGTCTTGGTAATACCTGCATCATCGGCCATCTTAGCGATCAATTCAGATTTGTTCATGTTTTGAAGTGTTTGATTTTTAAAACGGGACAAATATATATGCTTTTTGATGTAAACAATATTATTTGAAAAATATTTTTGCACGTTTTTTCCTCTGAAATCCGCAAGGACAAAGGATTTCCAAAAAACACGTTTCTGATCTGGTGATTTTACGATGGAGGAGTGGCTGTTTCTGATAAGGGATTACATCAAAAACAAACTGTTTATTTCTTACTGCCCGGCTTGTCAGTTGCGATTGTTTAATCAAGTCGTTCAAGAATGGTACGGAAAAAGAGAATGTTTTCTCCCCACTTGTCGATGATGTGTTGTTGCAAAGTGGTTTCTCTGTTTTCGAGATATTGATTGAGTAATGCACGTGAAGGAAGGTACAACTGGAATATCGCAGTGGTGCCATGTTTGTCATCGTGCCCAAGCAGGCGGTGCATCTGAAAGTCGGCCCCGTCAATGCTTTCAGAGATTTCTGGTTGCCAGGATTGTTGCATCCACCTTACCCATTCATCGTAAATATCATGTGGCACTTTGAATGTTATGTTGATGGTGTACATGTTATCAGAATCGAAGGGTGAGTGATACAGGGCAGTGATCGCTGTGTTTTACTCCGGGTAATATTTTAGCGTCCACCACATTATCTTTCAGGTTGTCGGTTACATTAATATAATCAATACGCCATCCTTTGTTTTGAAGTCGGGTGGATGGGCGCAATTGATGCCACCAGGTGTATTGGTCAGTTTGTTGGTTGATCAGCCTGAATCCATCCTGGAATCCATTATTGAAAAATTTATCCATCCATGCACGTTCATCAGGAAGGAAGCCTGAAGCTTTGGAACTGCTTTTTGGATTGTGAATGTCTATTTCTTTGTGAGCAATATTATAATCACCACACACCACCAATTTAGGTCTCGACTTTCTGAGTTTCTTCAGGTATGCAAGAAACTCATCGAGCCATTGGTATTTGTATTGTTGCCTTTCATCTCCCGTAGTACCCGAAGGAAAGTACGCGCTTATCACAGAAAGGTCTCCATAATCTGCACGAATGACTCTCCCTTCGAAATCGCTTTGTTTATTATTGTGTCCATATTCCACATTCCCTGGAAGTATCTTGCTGAGGATCGCGACACCACTATAGCCTTTACGTTCGGCAGGGAAAATATAGATACGATAGCCTTGTCTCTCGAAAATTGATGTGTCTATATCAGCCTCCTGAGCTTTGATTTCCTGCAGGCAAATGATATCGGCAGGGTCAGTGCTCAACCACTCTACAAAACCCTTGCGGATGCCTGCACGGATGCCGTTGATGTTATAACTTATAATTCGTATATCCATTACTGTTATTCTTTATGTTTCGTAGTCGAGGTTGGATCGAAGCCATTTTTCAGCTTCTTCTGTACTTATGTTTTTGCGTTTTGCAAAGTCAATGATCTGGTCTTTCCCTATTTTTCCAACGCCAAAGTACTTACTTTCGGGATGTGCAATGTACCAGCCACATACAGAGGATGCAGGGTACATGGCCAGTGCATCGGTGAGTTGAATCCCAGCATTATTGGTAGCATCCAGTAGTTTGAACAGCTTGCGTTTTTCTGTATGATCAGGACAAGCAGGATATCCGGGTGCAGGTCGGATACCCAAATACTTCTCTGCAATCAGGTCTTCGTTGGTGAGTTGCTCATCTTTGGCATATCCCCACAATTCCTTCCGAACTTTTTCATGAAGCAATTCTGCCAATCCTTCTGCAAGACGATCTGCCATTGCCTGCAATATGATCTTGTTATAATCATCTAACTGATCGATGAATCTTTTTAAATGAGGTTCTATACCATGAATGGTTACAGCAAATGCACCCATGTAGTCTGTATTTTTCCCATTCTCCTGTGGACGAATGAAATCGGAAAGTGAGATATTAGGCTGCCCTGCTGCCTTCTTCATTTGTTGTCTCAAAAATTCCAATCTTGTTTCTTCCTGCCCGTTTTGTATGATGACCGAATTGTCTCCAACAGCACCTGCTTCCCAGATACCAACGACTCCTCTTGGCGTCAGCCATTTTTCATCAATGATCTGTTTCAGCATGGCCTGTGCATCTTCATAAAGTTTTGTAGCTGCCACTCCGGTCACTTCATCTGTCAGTATCTGCGGAAATTTTCCGTGCATTTCCCATGCTATGAAAAATGGCTGCCAGTCGAGATGCGATACGATCTCAGATAATTCGATGTTGTCAAAAACTTTTACGCCGAGGAATTTTGGCTTTGTTGGTTTGTAAGACGGCCAGTCTATCTTGAATTTGTTTTCGCTTGCCTGTTCGAAAGTGAGCATTGGTTTAGCAACTCTTTTCTTAGCAAAGTCGCTCCTGAGTTTCTCATATTCATCACCGATGTTGTGAAGGAACTCATCTTTTGTGTTTTCGTTCAAAAGATTTCCGACAACGGTTACGCTTCTGCTCGCATCCAATACATGGACTACACCATTATCATATTCTGGCGCTATCCGCACAGCAGTGTGCAGGCGGCTGGTAGTGGCTCCGCCTATCAAGAGTGGAATGGTGAAATGATTTCGTTTCATCTCTTTGGCTACGTGTACCATTTCATCCAATGAAGGAGTAATCAGCCCGCTTACTCCAATCATCGCAGCATTAATTTCTTTGGCCTTTTCCAGAATTTTTTCTGCCGGAACCATCACACCCATGTCTATCACTTCATAACCATTACAACCTAACACTACGCCAACAATATTTTTCCCGATATCGTGCACATCACCTTTCACTGTAGCCATCAATATTTTTGCAGCGCCTTCTTCTTTTTCTACCAAAATACCCTTTTCAATATTTTCCTTTTTTAGTCTTTCCTTTTCTGCTTCAATAAAAGGGAACAAATAATTCACACTCTTTTTCATCACCCTTGCGCTCTTTACCAC
>JBDHYH010000036.1:0-31082 GCA_039811325.1 Chitinophagaceae bacterium
CATTGACCGGAACAGATGGCAGATTGCTCTTTCGTACAATCGTAGCTGTTATACCGGGCAACGGGCTGCGCTGTCCTTGTGCCATATCCCAAAAAGTACCGGGTGTAGATACTATGTTTAACTTCAGCGTATAGCTTTTCACAAATGAAATCATGGTGCCCAGGTCAATTCCTTTCCAGGGATCAATCTTTATATTCACATCAGGGCTGCAGTAATATTTATCTTCCACTCTCAGCCTTAGCACTTTGAAAATTTTTCCTTTTGCAATATCTCCGAATTCACCCGTATGCTTGAAGGAAAAGTCAGGATCTATCAAGCCAAGCGTTTTTTCTGCATTCACAAAATTGAAAGTAAAACTGCCATCATCATTAGTAACTGTTGTGGCCAATACTTTGTCATTATCTTTCGGGGAGAATCCTGCATGATTACTAATACCAGGCTCTCCATTCATTTCCTTACCGTTGAGTGAACCCGTAAACAAATAAGTAACAACAAGGCTGACTTTTGTACCTCCAAGCGGCTTTGCTTCTCCAAGGGCTGTGTTGTCTGTGTTGTAAATAAGATTATCTGCATTTTCTTTATTACCTCCGGTCAAAACATTTGTATTTGCTTTTACCTGTCCCTGTTGGGCATTGATTTGTCCTCCGGTATTTTTCTGCACTTTTCCTGAAGGATTGCTATTTACCACATCCTTAAAACGGTAGTATAGCTTTCCTTTCAATTGGCTATAGGGTATCGGATCAAAATTAGTGACCGTATATCCGGGTGATGGTTTTGAAGGTTTTTTCTCAGGTGTTTTAATTGTAGTAACAATTACATTTTGAATGGGAATTTTACCTTTTGTAAATGTTACTACTTCGCTTCGTCCAAAATTTTTAAACCCGACTTGCTTGTTCAAATCTCTTGCTACCACCTGCACCGCATACAAGGCATTGGTATCAATTTTCAGATCATACGGCTGGGTTACATATTGATTGCCTGTAAGGTTGGTTTTTATTAATGGATTGTTGGCCTTGTAATTCACTGCCGCATTCATCGCATCATTGGGATCCTGGCCCTGCGGCACTTTTACTACGTAGAGGTCATAAGCAATATTGGCACCCATGATATTGCCAATAGGCGGTGTCCATGAGAAAACGGTATTGGGGATCTGGGGATTCAATTCCTGCCCATTGGCGGGAGAAGTGATCATTGGCGCCTGTGCCAGTGAGATCGTAAAATTAAAACAAGCATCTTTGAGGAATGCCAGCCCGCCATTCGCATCAAAATAATAAGCCTCTACACAAAAGCTGTAAGGTCCCTCAGGCAATTGTCCCGTCTTTAAAATTTCTGACCATATTTCATCCGGAACTCCTGAGTGATCCACATTATTCCTGTTCAGAAAAAGCAGGGATGACACATCATTGATTATAATTTTTGTCTGGTTGATACCCAGAGTAAATTTGCCGCCCTGGTAATTCTCCCGGGTGGCAATCATCCAGTCATTTTGCAGATTGATGAGCTTGCCATATAAAACAATATCCAGAGCTCTCGGCCCTCCCACTAATGTAATGATTGCATGATTGGTAAGATTTTCATAAGTGGAATAATTAGATGAATAGGGAGGTTTTAATACTACAGTCATAGGCCCAATCGCCTGCTGGCCTATTGCCCATGCCGGCAGTATTATGATACTCAGCAGAAGTACAGTTCTTCTGAAAAAATTTCGTGCTATATTGATGAACGTTTTCATTTCTGCTTCGGTTTAAAAAGTTAATCCATAAATAAACTGTATGTTGGTTTCATTGAAATTCTGGATAACACTAATATCCTTTGAAGTATTATCCATATAGTTGCCCATCAACTGGAAATTGTGATGAGTACCTACAGGAACAGTGAAACCCAATGTAGCCCTGATGGTATGGCCGTTGTCATTTCCCTTAAAGGTGTTTTGCAAATAGGAAGCAGAAGCATTCACCATCAGTTTCCTTTCCAGTAATGGAACAGAACCTCCAAGGGTTCCACCAAGAGAACCAATATCACCTGCAATCATTTTTGAATTCATATAATTCGCCGACACATTTGCATTGATACCCGGTTGAATCCAGGTGTGGTTATAATTTGCAGTGAAGGTATAGGTATTCAAATCCGGTGTGTTTCCTATGTAGCTGTGAGGCGTACTCAGGGATTGATACGTTGCAATGAGGTTCAGATTTTTCATTGTTTTCTCATTGCTCCACATCCAGTAAGGCATCAGCATAAAACTGTTGTTCACCTGTTTGAACAATTCATCCCCTGGTGATGTCTGTAACGGATTGTTGGTAATTCCAAAATTGCTGTAGTTGAAATTGATTCCGAATTTCTGTGAAGGAATATAGTTGATATTTGCGCTTCCGATGAATCTTTTTGATGTGGATGTTTTTTGTTTCTTTAAATTATCAGTCTGAAAACCAATGTTGGTATTGATATTAAGTTTGCCACTGTCCAATTTAAAATTATTAGCAAGGCTGAATTCCTGAATGTCATTTTGAAAAAAGTAAGCGCCCATGGATTGATACCCCGGATCAATTCTCTTAAAGATCAATTGTGCTCCCCATTTATCTTCCTGGTAGCCGAGTCTTGTTTCGCCTGCGAAGTAATATTGAGTGCTTATTTTGTTTGGCGCCAGAAAACTCATGATACTTTTGGGCCATCCCTTTTTACTTCCGGCAGTATCGGCGCTGTCCATTCGATTCAAAGTATAGGCGCTCAATCCCACATCAACAGCCCAGGTCATTTTTTCCAGAAAAGTCACTTTTGAATTGATACCGATAGTTGTATTTTCTGACGGCTGAATGGAGTCCTGGAGTTTGCTGTCAAGTGATGATGTCTTATCCCATCCTTTAAAATAAATCAGGTCAACAAAATTCTTATTGGTTCCGTAACCCACCTTACCGGCAATACCTAATCGTTTGTAGGTAGGTGTTGGTCTTATGTAAAGCGGATTTGCATTCATGCTTGAGTCAATAGAAGTAGAGCGTCTGAGTTGCCCATACATAAAACCAATCCGAAATTTATTTGGATTCAGATCAAATCCGGCTCCCAATATGCGGTGTCCTGCCAAAGTATAATGTGAGTAAGTGATATTGCGATAGCCGAGGTGAAGTGTAGCCCACTTGTATCTTGGACTCAGTCCAAACTGATTGAATGGCTGATAAAACTTATTATCAAAATTGGAAAGCACGAATGAAAAAGGAAGATCAACGCCAAGTACTGTCAACACAGGGTTTCCATTGATCATCCAGCTAAAATCTTTCTGACGGTCAGGTATCCCGTTTGCATGGTAATACTCTAATTGCAAATTGAGATTACCATGAAAAGTAACCGGTTTTTTGAGATTGATACTTTCGATATCCTGGGCGCCGCACATAAATGTGCAAAATACCAATGCGAGCACATGTGCCACTGACCAAAGCGGATTTTGTGTGGTATGATTTTTCTTTCTCATTTCCAGTTTTTCTACATTTTGAAACAAATGCATTTGTTTTCTATGTCAGCAAAATGCTATTTATTGGAGGTCAAAAAACAAGCTATTTACAAAAAGAGATATAGCAAACTAAAAAGCATCCTGATTTGGTATTCAACACGAATTTATATAAAATGTTTTTCTAATGCAAAAAAAAGATAAAACACTCTTATATTCCAAAGTAATATGAGGCAATAACATGTCGGTATCAGGATTTAGTTTGAAACGGAACATTAATGCAATAGGCTAAGTTCATAAGATGTATTGATACCGGTTGTTCCGGGCAGTGCTGCCATTTTTAAAAATTCAGAACTAAGTTTTACACCCGATTTGCAATTTCCGATTTAATGTGTTTTATTTGTGCCTCAATCCTTTGGAACAGAATTTCAATATTAATATCCGCTTGTAAATTCTTCCTCAACGTTATTGATTTCTATCATTATCCGCCAGTATCCCATGTATTGCTGACTGAATCCTCCTGTGTGATTTTTTCGCCATTTTACTGATCTGAACATGAAATTTGCTTGCTTTTTATTAGGGCTATGCTCGGCTGTTGGCGTTTCTGCGCAGCGTTGCATCGTCAGGGAGAATCCGCCATTGATGGAGTTTCAAAGGGGATTGAAATCCTTTGTCAGAGACACTTTACCCAATGAGGTGATTATCGTGCCTGTAGTGGTTCACGTTTTGTATAATAATACATCTGAGAATATTTCTGATGAGCAGATACAGGCTCAACTCAATGCGCTGAATATCGACTTCAGAAGAAGGAATGCGGATACTTTGAATACCCCTGCACCTTTCAAAGGAGTGGCTGCTGATGCCCGAATTGCCTTCTGCCTGGCAAAGCAGGATCCGAATGGCAAACCTACCTCCGGGATAATCAGAAAATATACAAAAGAAACTGCCTTCTTTGCTGATGATAAAATGAAATCTTCAAAAACAGGAGGGGATGAACCATGGGACGCTTCGAAGTATCTGAACATCTGGGTATGCAATTTATTTGGCCGAATGTTGGGATATTCTGTAATGCCTGGTGGTGATCCTAATTTGGATGGTATAGTGATCAAGACTGGTGTATTTGGATATATAAAAAATGTAACTCCACCATTTAACATGGGCAGAACCCTAACGCATGAAATGGGACATTGGCTCGGATTGAAACATCTATGGGGTGATGCAGATTGCGGAAGTGATGATGTGGATGATACGCCTCCTCAAAAAGCAGGCAACACAGGTTGTAACAAATTTCCAAAAAAATCTGAATGTTCTATCAATGATTTCGGTGATATGTTCATGAACTTTATGGATTTTTCGAATGACGCATGTATGAATCTGTTTACTATTGGACAGGTGCAAAAGATGAGGTCGTTATTTGCAAGAGGTGGATTCAGAAATTCGTTTTTGGGGAGCGATAAATGCAATGCCGTAGGGCCTGAAGAAGGCGCGGAAGTTCCTTCATCCGGTGATGTTCTTACCGTTTATCCAAATCCGGTTACCAACAGATTGTACATCAGGGGAAGGAGTTTTAATGATATCAACGGAAAGCAGATCAAACTTTACAATCTCCAGGGAAAATTGATGTTGTCAAAATCATTACAGGCGCAGTTGACCACGATCAATACAGAATCGTTACCTGCAGGTATTTACCTGGTGATATTTGAAGATATGGGTACCCGAAAAGTATTTAAGGTCATCAAGACAGCAGGACAGGCAGGCCAGTGATCAGTATTCAAATCGTTTACCTTCCAGGAATCTTTGCCTGATCACATCAGACACTTGTTGCTGATGTATCTTACTCTCTAACCATGAAAGTATGTCCAGATATACGAATGCGCGTGTTTCGAATTTGTTGTGCTCTAAACTTCTGATGTCATTCAGCAGTTTCACCAATTCAGGCTTTATGTTTCGGGCTGTAGCATGGAATGACCTCCTCAGGAATGCGAATATTGCTTCTTCCACTTTACTGAGGTTTTCCATCCTGGCCATAAACCGGTAAACAGACTTGATCAGGTATTCGAGAATCATTTCATTGCCAAGTTCGTAATGAGCTATCAGATGAAGTAACCTTGCATAACATTGTAGGTCGCTTCTCAGGTTCACCTTCCAGTTGATAATCTTATTGAGAAATTCAATTGCTTTGTCAAACTTACCCGCACCGAAGTATAGTGATGCGATCTTGTAATAGAAAATGAGGGTGCGATGCTTATCTAAGTACAATTCGTACTCATTCAGTTTCTCAGTAATAAAATCTACTAATTGCAACCCTTCTTCAAAAGTGCCCTCCTGGAAATGTTTGTTGATCTTGGAAATGTAGAGATACACAAATACCTGTATCCTGTTATTCTCGATTTGTGTGGCCAGGTCAGACTTGCTGAAATTCTCAAATTCATTCAGAGTTTCTTCAAAGCCTTTGAAGTTTCTGAGGCTGAAATGAGCAGTGAGCAGGTTGTGCATTCCCTTGATATAATTGCCGGTTTCCAACTCTAACATGTTTGGATACTCGTGAAATATTTCGACCCATTTCCGGGAATACCGGTAATACATGAGGAAGTCCTGCCTTATGTATCCAAACCAGCAATAAGATTGGTAGTAATACAATTTCTCGTAGAAGCCCTGCGGGTCGCTGATTTCAGCAGTGAACTGTGCCTTGAAATATTCCGTGATCTCTGTCACCTCTCTTTCATTGCGTGCCATACCATTTTTGATGTACCAACCGTACAATGCCAGCGCGAGATTACTCAGTTTCGTTTGTCTGCCATAACTCTCGACCGCTTCCTTTGCCTCGGCTGTAAGTTCATCGGCACGGTCGTGAAGGCTGCGTGTGATGTGCAGTGTTTCAATTTTTTTTTCTTCGTCCAGTATTTCTATCAGAAAAGGCATCTGCAGGTTGTCTCTTGCACTTTCCTTGAGTTTATCCAGTATTCTCAGGCTTTGGTGATAAAGGCCTTTTTTATAAAGGATTTTCGAAAAATCCATTTGCTCATAGAATTGCGCAACAGGGTCACTGCTGCTTTGCAACAGGCGGAGGCTGGAAAGTATCTGGCGGTACAAGTGGGCCTTCAGATTGGCCAATTGTCCTTTGGTGAGTGTGGGATTTTTTTTGATCAGGGCATTTTCATCATAAGAATTCTGTTTGTCCAGGGCATCAAAGAGCGTAATCACTTTAAGATCATCCCTTGAAGAATTACGTTTCATGTAAAGCTTAAAATTCCTTTTTTCCGCCTTTTGAAGGGAATGAATCAGTTGAAACAGCGCGTCTGTTGACTTGTTGGGCATCGTAATTAAATTGGCTCAGAAGCTCAGTGTTTACAATGGTTTCGGAGAAATTGAGACAGGTTTAGCGGTGTAATTTCTTCAAAATTTGATTTACTAACCTCCTTGCTTCTGGGTACTTTCGAAGATAAGTTGAAAATTTCTTAGTAATATATAAAATAGCCTTCCATGGAAAAGATTACGATTTTTGACACTACATTGAGAGATGGGGAACAGGTGCCGGGTTGTAAATTAAATGCAGCAGAAAAAATTGAACTGGCCCTTCACCTGGAAAAATTGGGCGTGGATGTAATAGAAGCCGGGTTCCCTATTTCAAGCCCGGGCGATTTCTCATCTGTAGAACAAATTTGCAAAGCCATCAAGAATACAACTGTTTGTGCACTTTCACGTGCCGTTCAGAAGGATATTGAGGTGGCTGCGCAGGCTTTGAAATATGCCGTACGTCCCAGGATTCACACCGGTATTGGCACATCAGATTTTCATATCAAATCAAAGTTCAAGGCAGACCGTGATGAAATCCTCACCCGGGCTGTGCAGGCGGTGAAGTGGGCCAGAAACTTTACTGACGATGTGGAGTTTTATGCAGAAGATGCAGGCCGCACAGACAATGAATTTCTTGCGAGAGTTATTGAAGCAGTAATAGCTGCCGGAGCTACTACAGTGAATATTCCAGATACTACGGGCTATTGCCTCCCTCATCAATATGGAGAAAAGATAAAATACCTCAGAGATCATGTTTCCAATATTGACAAGGCGGTTATTTCCTGCCATTGTCATAATGATCTTGGTTTGGCTACTGCTAACTCTATATCCGGAGTGATCAATGGTGCACGCCAGATAGAATGTACTATCAACGGGCTTGGAGAACGAGCGGGCAATACTTCACTCGAAGAAGTAGTGATGATCCTTCGTCAGCACAAGGACCTTGGATTTTACACAAGTGTAGAGGCTAAACAGCTCAACCCGATGAGTCGCCTTGTATCGGATACCATGCGCATGCCGGTACAGCCTAATAAAGCAATCGTCGGAAGCAATGCATTTTCTCATTCTTCAGGTATTCACCAGGATGGGTTTCTGAAAGATGCGCAGACTTATGAGATCATTGATCCTGTGGATGTGGGTGCAGACAGTTCAAAGATCGTTTTGACAGCCCGCAGCGGACGTAGTGCTCTTGCCTACCGTTTCCAGAAACTTGGCTTTTCGTTTGATAGGAATGATGTAGATGTTCTGTATGAGAATTTCCTGGCCGTTGCTGACACTAAGAAAGAGGTCGTAGATGAAGATCTGAACCAGATCGCCAACAATTACAAAAAGAAAACAATAGCAATTGCTTAAAAAGCATTTTGAAAAATGGCAAAGACTTTATTTGAAAAAATCTGGAGCAGGCACGTGGTGGAATCTATTCCCGACGGGCCGGATGTGTTGTATATCGACAAGCATTTTATCCATGAGGTAACCAGCCCCCAGGCTTTTGCAGGTCTTGAAAAAAGAGGACTGCCGGTATTTCGTCCCGCCAAAACGATTGCTACGGCGGATCACAATGTACCAACAATCAATCAGCATTTACCCATTCGCGAATTACTTTCAAGAAAGCAGGTAGAAAAACTGACTGAGAATTGTAAGAATTTTGGTGTTGAATTATATGGACTTGGACACCCATTCCAGGGCATCGTGCACGTGATCGGCCCTGAACTCGGCATCACCCAACCGGGTATGACTATCGTTTGTGGCGACAGCCACACGAGCACTCATGGAGCCTTCGGTGCGATAGCATTTGGAATAGGTACCAGCGAAGTAGAAATGGTGCTGGCCACCCAATGCATTATGCAAAGCAAACCAAAGGTGATGCGCATCAATGTGGATGGTGCATTGAATCAAGGTGTGGTGAGTAAAGACATCATCCTTCACATCATCAGCCTGATCTCTGCGAGTGGCGCTACGGGTTATTTCGTAGAATATGCGGGGTCGGCTATCAGGGCACTGTCAATGGAAGCACGCATGACAATCTGCAACATGAGCATAGAAATGGGAGCGCGTGGTGGAATGATAGCGCCTGATGAAATAACATTCGCGTATATGCGAAACAGGCTTTTTGCCCCCAAGGATGCAGCGTGGGACAAGAAGGTACAGGAATGGGAGTCATTGTGCACTGATGCTGATGCGGTGTTTGACCGTGAATTGAATATTGATGCAAAAGATATAGAACCGATGATCACGTATGGCACCAATCCCGGACAAGGTATCGCCATCACGGGTACCATTCCTGATCCCAATGCTTCAGAAAGCGAAAGTGAAAAGAGAAACCTTCAAAAATCACTGGATTATATGGGGCTGCAGGGTGGAAAGCCATTGTTGGGGATGAAGGTGCAAAATGTATTCATTGGAAGTTGCACCAATTCCAGAATCGAAGATTTTCGTATGATCGCTTCCGTTATACGAGGCCATCAGAAGAACCCTGATGTAAAGGTGATGATCGTCCCCGGTTCACAACAGGTAGCTGCTCAGTTGCATGCAGAGGGCCTGGATAAAGTATTTGAAGCATCAGGTTTTGCCATTCGCCAGGCCGGCTGCAGTGCATGCCTCGGAATGAATGAAGACAAAGTGCCGCCGGGTGAATATTGTATCTCTACCAGCAACCGGAATTTTGAAGGAAGGCAGGGGCCAAAGGCGAGGACACTATTGGCAAGCCCGCTTACGGCTGCTGCTGCAGCACTCACCGGAAGAGTGACAGATATAAGAACATTGTTTGACGGTAAAACTGCTGTATAAATATTTTATATGAGTAAGAAAGCATTATCTAAGATTGTATCCACCATCGTGCCGCTGCCTGCTGAGAATGTGGACACAGACCAGATCATACCTGCAAGGTTTCTGAAAGCTACTACCAGAGATGGTTTTGGAAAGAATCTTTTTCGCGACTGGAGATATGAAGATGATGATGAACAAAAACCGAAAAAAGATTTTGTATTAAACAATAGCCGGTACAAGGGAGAGATACTGGTTGCCGGAAAGAATTTTGGCTGCGGATCGTCTCGTGAACATGCTGCGTGGGCAATCAAAGATTATGGATTTGATGTAGTGATTAGCAGTTTTTTTGCTGACATTTTCAGAAACAATGCGTTGAATAATTTCATAATTCCGATACAGGTGTCGCAGGAGTTTTTGGATTTTATTTTTGAGGAGACTAAAAAGAATTCTAACCTGGAAATCACCATTGACCTGCCGGAAGAAACCATAACACTGTGGAATGGAAAGTCTGAAAAATTTACCATCAGCGAGTACAAGAAGACATGCTTACTGAATGGATTTGATGACATTGATTATCTCCTGAGCAAGAGAAAAGATATTGAAGCATTTGAAAAATTAAATTCATAAAACCGGCATCCATTGAAAGCTGATTATTTACTGGAAGTAAATGGCTTTTCACTCAGAGAGGCGGGAAAGTACATCCTGAAAGATGTGTCCTTCAGTATTTTGCCGGAGGAGTGCTGGGCTATTACAGGGTCTTCAGGTAGTGGAAAATCCACTTTGGTTCGCAGCATAATGAATCACAGGATGTTCACCAATCATATTCAGTTTGGGAATGGTAAACCGCGCAATATCAGGCTGATCCGCCATCAGCACCGTTTTCAGAATTTTTCCGGTAGTTCGGACTTTTATTATCAGCAACGATTTAATTCGACAGAGTCGGAAGATGCTGATACCCTGATCAATGATTTGCTGAAGGTGAAAAATGATGAGGCATTTGCGCAAGTTTGCCTTAGAATGTTACAGATAGAACACCTTGCTGATTCGCCAATGATATGGCTGAGCAATGGAGAACATAAGAGATACCAGATAGCAAAGGCATTATTTGAAAAGGCTGACTGGCTATTGCTTGACGAGCCTTATACCGGTCTTGATATCCAGGCCAGGGGAATGCTGAATGAAATACTGGCTGCCCTGATGCTGGATGACATTCATATCCTGCTGGTTTCAGGAAGAGAGATTCCGGAATTTGTAACTCATGTAGCAACACTGGAGAATGGCATACTAACGGGTGTATATAAACGAAAAAATTATTTGCTGAAAATTCAATCTTCTGCTTCTGATGAAAAACCGGGTGTTAATGTTGATTTTCCGGCATCGGAGAAAGCAGGCTTTCAGTATGCAGTACGCATGAAGGACGTAAATGTGCAGTATGAGTCCAGGAAGGTACTTTCCGGTATCAACTGGGAGGTAAAGAGTGGAGAGAAGTGGTGCATTTCCGGGCCTAACGGATCCGGTAAATCAACATTACTGAGCCTGATCAATGCAGACAATCCGCAGGCATTTGCAAATGACATTCATTTGTTTGACAGGAAAAGAGGAACAGGCGAAACGATCTGGGATATTAAAAAGAAGATCGGATATATTTCTCCGGAACTGCATCAGTACTTTGATAAGACGGTGACCTGCTTCAAGGCAGTTGCGTCCGGTTTGTTTGATACCATCGGCCTTTTCAAAAAACTCAGGGATGACCATGTAGCAACGGTGAATCATTTTCTTGAGTTGTTTCAGATGAATGATGCTGCGGATAAACCACTGAGTGCTTTTTCGCATGGCATGCAACGATGGATTTTGCTTGCAAGAGCATTAGTGAAAAATCCGCCATTGATCATTCTTGATGAACCTTGCCAGGGCCTGGACGATGTGCTTTGTAAAAGGTTTATTGATTTTATCGACGGTTATTGTAAAGACTCAGAACGCACTCTCTTGTATGTAACGCATGTGGCAGAAGAATTACCGAAGTGCATCACCAGGGTCATCAAATTGAAAGAAGGAAAAATTATAGAAATAAGCAATAATGAAAAAGAACATCACAGTAATTCCGGGAGACGGAATAGGGCCTGAAGTGACGGGACAAGCATTGAAAGTGCTGGAGGCGATAGCTTTGAAATTCGGACACGAATTTACTTTTGAACATCAACTGATGGGCGCCTGTGCTATTGATGCTACAGGTGTACCATTGCCGGAGGCAACACTTGCAAGTGCAGAGAAATCGGACGCTGTCTTATTAGGCGCCATTGGTTCACCCAAATATGATAATGATCCGTCTGCACCGGTTAGACCGGAGCAAGGATTGCTGCAGTTGAGGAAGTCATTAAGGTTGTATGCGAATATTCGCCCTGTGAAAACACATGCTTCCATTCAGCATTTATCACCATTGCGGCTACAGAATATTGAAAACACTGATTTGGTAATTTACCGGGAATTAACAGGTGGCATTTATTTTGGAGATAAAGTACGTAGTGAGGATGGAAAGGCTGCATCTGATAGCTGTTCTTACCACCGTGATGAAATAGAGCGCGTAGCCAGGCCTGCATTTGAAGCTGCAAGGCTGAGAAGAAAGAAGCTGACTTTGGTGGACAAAGCCAATGTGTTAGAGACTTCCCGCCTCTGGCGTAGTGTGGTGAAAGAAATACATTCCGATTATCCGGATGTCGCGCTTGATTTCTTATTTGTCGATAATGCATCCATGCAGTTGATCATCAATCCACGCCAGTTTGATGTCATTCTTACTGAAAATATGTTTGGTGACATTTTGAGTGATGAGGCAAGTGTTATCTGTGGTTCAATTGGTTTGTTGCCTTCAGCATCAATTGGAGAAAAAGCATTGTTTGAACCTATTCACGGTTCTTATCCGCAGGCTGCAGGAAAGGATATTGCAAACCCGATTGGGGCTATTCTATCTGCGGCAATGCTGATGGATCATTTTGGCGGGCACGCTGAAGCAGATTTGATTCGCAGGGCTGCTGACTGGACACTGGAAAATGGATTTGTATCAAAAGATATTGATGCAATGAATGCCTACAACACTTCGACTATTGGTGATTTGATCGTGGATTTTATCAATAATGAAATACCGCAGAATATTAATCAGCGGAATGTGAAGTTGGGTAAGGTGACGATTATTTGATGCAGGACAGAATAGGGAATCAGATCTCTTTTTAGCCCAGGCGATTCAACAGGTAAACAAAATATTTTGCTGCCTGTTCAAAAAAAGTTCTTTGGTTTTAATGGTTCGTTGTATGTTTGCCAAATCAATTCAAACTTTTTGCAAGTGATCAAAGGCAAACAAATCATCAACATAGTGGCTATTCATGCGATTATTATTGCATTGGTCATTATTGTGCCTTTGATGCAGGCGGGAGGTTAATTAGAAATTAAGACATTGAAAGAACCCGCCTCCTGATGATGGCGGGTTTTTTTGTTTTGATATGATAGGATTAAAAAGTTTATCGAAGCCGGTTGGCTTGAATTATAAATAGAAACAACAATTATGAGCGAACTAAACAGGTATAGTAAAACACTGACGCAGGATGAAACACAGCCTGCAGCCCAGGCTATGTTTTATGGCATTGGATTGACAGATGACGACATGAAGAAAGCCCAGGTAGGCATCGTGAGTATGGGTTATGACGGGAACACCTGCAACATGCATTTGAATGCACTGGCACAAATCGTCAAAGAAGGTGTATGGGCCAGTGACCTGGTAGGTTTGATCTTTAATACGATTGGAGTAAGCGATGGCATGAGTAATGGAACTGATGGTATGCGTTATTCGCTTGTAAGCCGTGATGTTATTGCAGATTCGATAGAAACAGTTTGTGGTGCCCAATATTATGATGGGTTGATTGCTATTCCGGGATGTGATAAAAATATGCCGGGTTCACTCATAGCGATGGGCAGGCTCAACCGCCCGGCAATAATGGTTTATGGTGGTACCATCGCTCCGGGGCATTACAAAGGGCAAGACCTCAACATTGTTTCAGCGTTCGAAGCTTTGGGACAAAAGATCGCAGGTAAACTGGATGAAGGAGATTTCAAAGGAATCGTTCGCAACAGTTGCCCTGGTGCCGGAGCATGTGGTGGCATGTACACAGCCAACACAATGGCATCAGCTATCGAGGCACTGGGGATGAGTCTTCCGTACAGCAGCAGCAATCCTGCGACAAGTGATGATAAATTGCAGGAATGCAGGAATGCTGGAAAGGCAATCCGCAACCTGCTTGAAAAAAATATTTGCCCGAGAGATATCATGACCAAAGAAGCATTTGAAAATGCAATTACCCTGATCATGATTCTTGGAGGAAGTACCAATGCTGTGATCCACATGATTGCTATGGCAAAAAGTGTAGGCATTGCCGTTACACAAAAAGATTTTCAAAGGATCAGTGATAAAACTCCGGTGCTTGCAGACTTTAAACCCAGTGGTAAATACCTCATGCAGGACTTGCATGAACATGGCGGCATACCGGCAGTGATGAAATACCTCCTGAATAAAGGATTGTTGCACGGCAATTGCATGACGGTGACTGGAAAAACCATCGCGGAAAATCTTGCTGATGTAAAAGAAGTTGACTTCACCACACAGGATATTATTTATCCATTAGAAAAGCCCATCAAAGCAACAGGCCACCTGCAGATACTTTTTGGAAACCTTGCGGAGCAGGGGAGTGTGGCCAAGATCAGCGGCAAAGAAGGTGAAAGGTTCACAGGGCCTGCAAGAGTTTTTGATGGTGAACATCATTTGATTGAAGGCATCAATAACAGAAAAATACAACCCGGCGATGTAGTGGTGATCAAGAATGTAGGGCCTAAAGGCGCTCCGGGAATGCCCGAAATGCTGAAGCCAACCTCTGCACTCATCGGTGCGGGATTAGGTCACAGCGTAGCGCTGATCACAGACGGCAGATTCAGTGGTGGTACGCACGGATTTGTGGTTGGGCATATTACACCCGAATCCTATGAGGGCGGATTGATTGGGCTTGTAGAGGATGATGACATCATTGAGATTGACGCCGTTGCAAATACCATTACTCTGAAAGTGGAAGAAAAGGTGATTGAAGAAAGAAGAAAGAAACAACCACCACATGTCTTGAAAGCACAGTCAGGAGTATTGTTCAAGTATGCAAGATCGGTGAAGAGTGCATCGGAAGGATGCGTAACAGATGAGGAGTGAGAATGATGAATTAGAATTTTAAAATCAACCAGGGCTGAATGCCAAATATTAAAAAATAAAACAGAACATCATGAGTACGCTAACAAAACCAAACACAGAAGGGAAGCAGGGAACTGCAACAGTTGAAAAGGTTTCAGGCTCTAAAGCATTGCTTGAAATTTTGATCAAGGAAGGTGTCGATACTATATTCGGTTACCCGGGCGGAGCTATTATGCCGGTCTATGATGTACTTTACCAATATCAAGAAAAACTCAATCATATCCTTGTTCGGCATGAGCAGTGTTCGGTGCATGCCGCACAGGGCTATGCCCGCGTATCTGGCAAACCCGGGATTGTATTTGCAACAAGCGGACCGGGTGCTACCAATCTCGTAACAGGCCTTGCTGATGCCATGATCGACAGCACACCTATTGTTTGCATTACAGGCCAGGTATTTGCTCAACTGTTGGGTACTGATGCGTTTCAGGAGACTGATGTGATCAATGTAACAGTACCGGTTACAAAATGGAATTACCAGGTGACAGATGCAGAAGAAATTCCTGCTGTATTGGCAAAAGCCTTTTTCATTGCAAAGAGTGGAAGGCCGGGCCCTGTGTTAATTGATATTACCAAGAATGCACAGACACAATTGTTCGAATTTGGCCAATATGAAAAGTGCGAACATATTCGTAGTTACAGGCCCAAACCTTTTGTAAGAAAAGAGTACATCAAGGATGCTGCTGACATGATCAATAGTGCAAAGAAACCATTGGTGATATTCGGGCAAGGAGTGATACTGGGAAATGCAGAGGCCGAGTTTAAGAAATTTATTGAAAAGGCCGGATTGCCTGCTGCATGGACCATTCTTGGATTGAGTGCCCTGGATTCAGATCATCCGTTGAATGTAGGTATGTTGGGAATGCATGGTAACTACGCTCCTAATGTAATGACGAATGAATGCGATGTGCTGATCGCAGTAGGAATGCGGTTTGATGATCGGGTTACAGGAAGACTCGATAAATATGCCAAGCAGGCAAAGGTGATCCATCTCGATATAGATCCGTCAGAGATAGATAAGAATGTGAAAGCCGATGTGCCTGTATGGGGTGATTGCAAAGAAACGCTTCCATTGCTGACAAAGCTTGTCGATAAAAAAGAACACAAAGAATGGGTACAGAGGTTTAAAGACCTCGCTGTTGAGGAAAATGAAAAATGCATCAACAAAGAACTGAATCCCGCGACAGAAGTTTTGTCAATGGGGGAAGTAATCAAATTGATCAACGAAAAGACAAAAGGTGAGACTGTTATCGTAACCGATGTGGGTCAGCACCAGATGGTAGCTTGCCGATATGCCAAATTTAAAAGGAGTAAAAGCAATATCACCAGTGGTGGTTTAGGAACTATGGGCTTTGGATTTCCGGCTGCAGTCGGCGCTAAGTTGGGTGCTCCTGAGAGAGAGGTTGTAGCGGTAGTAGGAGATGGCGGATTCCAGATGACGCTGCAGGAATTGGGAACTGTGATGCAGAATAATATCCCGGTGAAGATACTGGTGTTGAACAATGACTACCTGGGAATGGTTCGTCAGTGGCAGGAATTGTTTATGGAAAAACGGTATTCATTCACGCTGATCAAAAGTCCGGATTTTGTAAAACTTGCTAACTCCTACAATATCGATGCAGAAAGGGTTTCATCGAGAGACCAATTGGATGCAGGAGTAGAGAAGATGTTAAGTCATAAGGGGCCGTTCCTCCTCGAAGTGAAAGTGGGAAAAGAAAATAATGTATTTCCAATGGTACCACAGGGATGCAGTGTGTCTGAGATCAGGCTTTCATAAACCAAATTCTTTTTATCAAAAAAAATCTAACAATGAAACAGGAATATACCATCACCGTTTACACCGAAGACAGGGTAGGCATATTAGGCCGCATATCAACTATTTTTTCCCGCAGAAAAATAAACATAGAATACCTGAACACGGCACCTTCTGAAGTACCCGGCATTCACAGGTTCACCATTGTGATCCAGGAAACCGAAGAGGCAGTGACCAAATTGGTGAAGCAGATTGAGAAGCAGGTGGAAGTATTGAAAGCCTATGCCCATAAAGATGACGAGATCATCTGGGAAGAAATGGGATTGTACAAAGTATCCTCAGAGTCTATCACTGAAAAAGTGAAAGTGGAAAGACTGTTGCATCAGTTCGGTGCAAGAGCCATCGCAATCAGAAAAGACTATGTTGTCTTCGAAGCAACCGGTCATCATGAAGAGATCGATCGTGTAATCCGTTTCTTTGAACCCTATGGACTCATCGAGTTTGTACGGGGTGCAAGAGTAGCGATCATTAAAGAAAGTACAGGATTCCATGATAAGGTGAAGGAATTCGAGAGAGAACAACCAACAGAAAATTTTGAGATCACCGATGTTCCGGAAGACCAATCCGTATTTTCATTATAAAAAATCTAAGAACAACTTTTTAAAAACAAACAAAAAACAAAACAATGGCAGTACTTGATTTTGCAGGCACTAAAGAAAACGTAATCACCCGGGAAGAATTTCCATTATCAAAAGCACAACAGATATTGAAAGATGAAGTAGTAGCCATCATTGGTTATGGAGTACAGGGGCCCGGCCAGGCGTTGAATCAAAAAGATAATGGCATCAACGTGATTGTGGGCCAGAGAAAAAATTCGAAAAGCTGGGACAAGGCAGTGAGTGATGGCTTTGTAGAAGGAAAGGATCTTTTCGAAATTGAAGAAGCTCTGCAGCGTGGCACCATCATCTGCTATCTGCTCAGCGATGCAGCACAGATAGAACTTTGGCCTACTGTAAAAAAGCATCTTACTGCGGGTAAAGCTTTGTATTTCTCTCATGGCTTTGGCATCACCTACAAAGACCAGACGGGCATTGTTCCACCTGCTGATGTAGATGTATTCCTCGTAGCACCTAAGGGAAGTGGCACTTCTCTTCGTCGGATGTTTCTTCAGGGAAGAGGATTGAACAGTAGCTACGCTATCTTCCAGGATGCAACAGGCAAGGCATCAGACAGGGTTATTTCTTTAGGTATTGCCATCGGTTCAGGATATCTTTTTGAAACTACTTTCCAGAAAGAAGTTTATAGTGATCTTACAGGAGAGCGCGGTACCCTGATGGGAGCTATCCAGGGAATTTTTGCGGCGCAATTTGAAGTGCTTCGCAGGAATGGCCATTCTCCAAGTGAAGCATTCAATGAAACCGTTGAAGAACTGACGCAGTCTTTGATGCCTTTGGTAGCAGAAAATGGAATGGACTGGATGTATGCTAACTGCTCCACAACAGCACAGCGTGGTGCATTGGATTGGTGGAAGAAATTCAAAGATGCAACATTGCCCGTGTTTGATGAATTGTACAAGAGTGTAGCCGCAGGTAAAGAAGCTGCCAAATCAATAGAAAGCAACAGCAAGAAAGATTACAGGGTTCATCTCGAAGAAGAATTAAAAGAACTCCGCGATAGCGAAATGTGGCAGGCAGGTAAGGCAGTGAGAGGCCTACGTCCGGAAAATCAAGCATAAGACTTACATGAAAACATTATTGCACAAAAAAAAGGAAGTGCATACAGGTGCGTCGCCGCACAAAGAATATGTACTTCCTCAATTCGATTTTAAAGCGGCTACTAAAAGAGTTTCCGAAGTGGCCTTCAAGACTCCTTTGCAATACAATTCCAATCTTTCAAAGAAGTTTAAGGCTAATGTGTATCTGAAACGTGAGGACTTGCAGGTAGTACGCTCTTACAAGTTACGTGGAGCCTACAACATGATGAAGAGCCTGTCAAAAGAAAGATTGAAGCGGGGACTCGTGTGTGCCAGTGCAGGAAATCATGCTCAGGGTTTTGCTTACTGCTGCAAATTGCTGAAGGTGAAAGGAACTGTATTTATGCCCATCATCACACCCGGGCAGAAAGTGAGTCATACCAAAATGTTTGGTGAGGATTTTGTCGAAATAAAATTGACAGGAGATACTTATGATGAATGTGCTGCTGCAGCAAAGAGTTATACAGAAGAATTCGGATTGACCTTTATTCCAGCCTTTGATGATCTGAAGATTATAGAGGGACAGGCTACGGTAGGGGTAGAAGTGCTTAATGAATTATATAACATTGATTATTTGTTTGTGCCGGTTGGCGGAGGTGGTTTAGCCTCGGGAGCCGGCACCTATTTTAAACAATCCTCACCAAATACGAAAGTGATCGGAATAGAACCGGAGGGTGCACCCAGTATGTACAAAGCCTTTGAAGAAGGTGGCCCGGTAACATTGAAATCGATCGACACCTTTGTGGATGGTGCCAGTGTCAAGAGAGCCGGAAACCTGACTTATGAAATCTGCAAAGAAGTTTTGGACGACCTGGTGTTGATTCCCGAAGGGAAGGTTTGTTCTACCATGTTGCATTTGTACAATGAGGAAGCAATTGTAACAGAACCTGCAGGAACCCTCTCCATTGCTGCACTGGATTATTTTGCAGACGAGATTGCAGGCAAGAATGTGGTTTGCATTGTGAGTGGTGGAAACAATGACATCAGCCGTATGCCTGAGATACAGGAACGCGCATTGGTATTTGAAGGATTGAAACATTATTTCCTGATCAATTTTGCCCAACGTCCGGGCGCATTAAAGGAGTTTGTAAATAATATACTGACTGAAGATTCAGACATTTCATTATTTGAGTACGTAAAGAAAACAAACAGGGAATCAGGCCCTGCTCTGGTTGGGATTGAATTGAAAAATGCATCTAACTACGATGAATTAATCAAAAGAATGAAATCCTTTAAAGTGAACTACCGCGAATTAAAGAATATAGAAACGGAATTCAGGTACCTGGTGTAATTTTCTGATCGCTGACGTTAGGTGATAAGCATTGCAAGCAGTCAATTAACCATTAACAATTCACCATTCAAATTCCTAATGCACTCCCTTCTCTTTCATGATCCTGTTGAGCCATTTCAGCAAAACAATCATGACTGCTGTAGCAATCATCATCAGGAAAAAATTCAACCAGAAATAATTTGCCTTATTTTCATAAGTGTCCCACATGGTTGCCAGTACACCAGATAATTTATTACCAATCGCAGTTGCTAAGAACCATCCGCCCATCATCAATGCTGTGATTCGTACCGGGCTTAATTTTGAAACAAGCGACAACCCCATCGGGCTAAGGAATAATTCACCTATCGTGATGACTCCATAGCTCGAAATCAGCCACCATACACTTGCTTTGTCTGTACCGTTCCTGCTCGCATATACTGCAGCTATCATAAACAAAACGGAAAGCCCCGAAATAAATAACCCATAAGCGATTTTAGTAGCTGTGGTAGGTTCTGAATTTTTTCTCTTAAGCCAGGCAAAGAGTGCAAGTATTAATGGCGTCAGAATGATCACCCAAAATGGATTGATCGATTGGCTGAGATTGGTTGCCCAAAGTTCAATTTTTCCGCCTTCTTCCGGTAATTGATCTGCTGATAAGTTTTTGAAATAAGGCGGGTAATTGTATTCTTTAATGATCCTGCCATCTTCCTTTTGCAATCTGAATTGGTCGTCATATTTAGCCACAGAATCTTTGACGTAGCCAACAGTTTGCGAAAATTCCAATGCGTTGAAAATCTTGCCGGTTGTTCCACTTACTTCCCGGTGTGTATATCGATCGGCCCAGGTATTCAGAGCTGATCCGTTTTGCTTGAATACAGCCCAAAATAAAATAACTACCGCAAAAATAGCAAGCAGAGCAGCAATGGGCCTTTTCTCATCAGATGGAGCCTTCAGGTAGATAGAAGCATAAAAATAAATGACAGGGATGCAGGCAAAAATAAATGCATCCGTACTATCAGAGCCAAATATAGACCCCGGAAGTAACCATCCCAGTATGCCAGCCAGTACTGAAGGTGCCAGGATCAAAAGAACAATTCTGCTGAATGGCATATCACCTTTACTTACTCCTTTTTTGACATCAGCTTCGCGGTAGTGCTTCGTGCCTGTAAGAAAAATAATTACACCAATAAACATTCCAACCCCCGCGGCAGCAAATGCATAACTCCATCCTAACGTATTATATAATGCTGCTCCAAAAAAGTTGCAAACGAATGCGCCGATGTTAATACCCATATAAAAAATATTGTAGCCTTCATCCTTCCGGTCTTTGAATGCCGGAGCAGAATATACATTGCCTAATAATGTAGAAATATTAGGTTTGAAAAATCCATTTCCTAAAATAACTAAAGTCATTGAGGTGTATAATGCCGGAATACTGTGGATCGACATCATGCAATAGCCAACACCCATCATCAGCCCGCCAACAATGATTGAACGCCGATATCCTAAATACCTGTCTGCGATCAATCCGCCAAGAAATGGCGTGAGGTAAATCAAAGCAATAAATGTTCCGTAGAGATCAGAAGCTTCAGCTTCTGTCATCCCAAAACCTGTCTTTACATCTTTCAGGTAAAGTGTAAAAATCCCGATCATCAGGTAATACCCAAACCGCTCCCACATTTCGGACAGGAATAAAAATGATAGTGCGCGGGGATGTTTTATTGCTTTAGCCATATTCATGATTCAGATTACAATGAAGTAAAGAAAGGATTAATTTTTAAGAAAACAGGAAGGAATGGATAATTGACTAAAATATTCCCGGATCAGCAATGCATGTTTCCCAGTAGCCAGTAAACCAGAAAAAATACAATGACAGTCCCCAGGCAGCCACCACCCATGACTCTACTGCCATATTTTTTTGCTGCTATGCCGGCAATGATTGCCTTGACAAATCTGTTCATGATGAACAATAAAAATAATACCTATTCCGGAAATCTATTGAAATAATTCTTTTGAAATAAATAATGACTCCTTTATTCCTGGGCGAAGGAGTTTCCCTCCGTACTACCCAGGAAATGAGATGAGTATTTACCAATAATTCCTTGCGGGGCGATTGAAGGGTATAAATAGAGCCTTTCTTGTAGTTTATTAACCCGAAAAAATCTGTAGGTGCGTTTCTCTGAAAAAAGTGTTAAATTACACTGTCACTAAATTCCTCTGGCAATGAAAAATTTCATTTTACTAGCCGGGATCATCATGATGACTTTCGGCTGCAGGCAACAAGTAGATCTCTCTAAAGAAATTCCTGGTACATATTCGATGGTGTCGCAAGATGTGCAACAGGGAACGACCACCAATTCTTACAAGGATCTGAAACAGTTGAAAATGTACACGCAATCCCACTTCATGTACACTCAATTGAATCCTGCTGATAGTACGGCTGCATTTGGAGTTGGAAGTTTCGATACGGATGGAGATACATTGACAGAGCATGTTATTTACAGTGCTTCTGATTCTTTATACAATGATCAGGCAAGAAGTTTTAAATTGGCAATTAAGATTACGCCGGAAGGCTATAACCAGATCATCAATGGCATTGTCATTGATGGAGACAGTTCTTTGCTGACTGAATATTATAATAAAGTGAAGGACACATTGAAAGCTCCGCTTGATGGAGTTTGGAAAGAACAGTCTTCATATCTCGTGAACGGAAAGGATACGATTTGGAATAAACGTGTTCAGTACAAGGCCTACAATGCAGGTTATTTCATGTTTGGAAGTAGTTCGCTGGATAGCACCGGTAAGCGGGTGACCAACATGGGATATGGTAGTTTCAAAAACGTAAATGATAAGCAGATAAAAGAAACTGATTTGAATTCATCTTATCCTTTTGTGGCGGGCAATACGTTTACGGTTGACTTCGAAATGAGTGATAATGATCATTATAAGCAAACGATCAAAAATGCTGATGGGTCTGTCAGTGTCGAGTTATATGAAAGGGTAAAATAAATCGTACTATAATTTCCAATGCTGAACCGTATTGCTCCATGATTCATTGAATGGAATGGTTACCTTGATGTAATTGTCTGTATATCCTTCCATCATTCCCTTGCCGTGCATTCCTTCAAAGAGAACGGGACGTGTAGTTCCTTCATTTTCTTTTTCGAATTGTTTCATTTTTCTGAAGGATAGCGCACGTAACGTCTTTGTTCTTTCATGCCGGGTGTGGATGGGTACCACAGGCTCGATATCCAATGCCACTGTTTGTGCCCTTTCTGAATAGGTAAATACATGGAAATAGGAAACATTCAATTGAGAAAGGAAGTTGTAGGTGTCACGAAAATCTTCTTCGCTTTCAGAAGGGAATCCTGTGATCACATCGACACCAATCCCGCATTGTGGCATCAGCGATTTTATCTTATTTACTTTTTCCAAATACAGTTCACGACGATACCTCCTTCTCATCAATCCAAGTATCTTATTGCTTCCGCTCTGCAATGGAATGTGAAAATGAGGCATGATCTTTTTACTCCTTGCCACTAATTCAATAATCTCGTCTGTGAGCAGGTTGGGTTCGATAGAAGAAATTCTGTATCGATCCACGCCTTCATGTACTTCTATGGCTTGCAACAGATCGAAAAAATTATTTTCTGTTCTGTTTCCATTACCATCTTTTCCAAAATCCCCCAGGTTGATACCTGTCAGCACGATTTCCTTTACACCTGCATCTGCTATATCGCTGATATCTTTTAATGCGCGTTCGATAGTCTGGCTGCGACTCATTCCTCTTGCCATCGGGATGGTGCAGAAAGAACAGTTGTAGTCGCATCCATCCTGCACTTTGAGGAAAGTGCGGGTACGGGTGGCCAATGAGTAAGAAGAATTAAAACCCTGGATGTCTCCTACATCACAACTGCATATTTTAGAACTATCACCGGTAATGAGCGATTGCAAGTGATGAGGAATATTAAATTTTTCGGCGGCACCAAGGACCATGTCCACTCCGGGGATTGCAGCTACCTCCTCCGGTTTCAACTGTGCATAGCAGCCCGTAACAACCACCATTGCCTCCGGTGATTTGCGTTGAATGCGCCGTACCAACTGACGGCATTCCTTATCAGCATTGTCTGTAACGGAACAAGTATTTATTACGTAAACATCAGCCTTCTCATCAAATGATTTTGTTGCAAAGCCTTCCTTTTCGAGTAGCCTGCCCATAGTAGAGGTCTCAGAGTAATTCAGCTTACAACCAAGAGTATGAAGTGCAACTGTTTTTGTGTCTGACATAGCGGGCAAATTTAATTGTTTCCACGGATTCCCGAATCTGAGAAGGATTTCAGGTATTCAATTAATTTGCGTTCATGAAAAATAAGAGGAAATGGTATCCAGTAGTGCTCATAGTTTTATTACTGGTACTATTCTATTTGCGGAAACCGGAAAAAGAAAACTCTTCCGGAACAGATTACAGAAATACATCTAACCTGATCTATACCAGGCATGCTAAATGCAGAATGGAATGCCGGCATATTGATGCGGGTGAAGTAAAAGAAGTAATTGAAGACGGGCAATTAAATGAGAGTAAATCAGGCCCAGGGAAAAACAATGATGAAACTTACGCATTAGAAGGATGGAGTACCGACAATCAGCATATCCGTGTTGTTGTAACACCCGAAAGTGATGGCCTGCTTGTTATCACTGTAATTGATCTGGGAAAAGATTGGCCATGTGATTGTGATTAACGGCGACAGCCTAAGAGTAAATAATTGTACTTTTGAAATGAAGCATTACTAAGAAATGAAGATCAAATCGTTTTTTGCAAAACCTTTCGCAAGCTACATCAATATACAGGTCAGGAAATCGATGACCACGGCTCTTGCAGATCAGAAATCTATTTTTGAAAATCTCATCAAATCGGCGAAGAATACCGAATTTGGAAAGGAGCATCAATTCGATCAAATAAAAACACATGCAGATTTTGTAAAGCAAGTTCCGATTCGGGATTATGAAAGTTTCAAGCCTTACATAGAAAAAATAAAACAAGGGAAACACAATGTACTCTGGAAAGGGATGCCTATATATTTTGCCAAAACGAGTGGTACCACCAGTGGAATAAAATATATCCCCATCACTAAAGACTCCATTCCTAATCATATCAATACCGCCAGAAATGCATTGTTGTGTTATATGGCGCAAACCGGGAACAGTGGATTTGCGGATGGAAAGATGATTTTCCTGAGCGGGTCACCCACGTTAGAACGAATTGCAGATATTCCGACAGGGCGTTTGAGTGGTATCGTTAATCATCACGTACCGCGCTACCTGAGAAGCAACCAACTCCCTTCATTTACGACCAATTGCATTGAAGACTGGGAAGAGAAATTAGGTAAGATCGTAGATGAAACTATCAAAGAGAGCATGACACTGATCAGCGGTATTCCACCTTGGGTGCAGATGTATTTCGATGAGCTGCAAAAAAGGACCGGCAAGAAGATAAAGGATATTTTTCCATCGCTCAGTATCCTCGTGCATGGAGGTGTCAATTTTGAGCCTTACAAAGCCAAACTCTACGAGAGCATAGGAAAGAAAATAGATACACTCGAAACATTCCCAGCCAGTGAAGGTTTTTTCGCATTTCAATACGGAAATGAAGAAAACGGATTATTGCTCAACAGCAATAGTGGGATTTTCTTTGAATTTGTACCTGCCAATGAAATAGCAGATGCCAACCCGACACGACTCACCTTGTCTGAGGTAGAACTTGAAAAGAACTACGTTCTCATTATCTCATCCAATGCCGGATTGTGGGCTTACAATATTGGTGATACAGTTAAGTTTACTTCCCTGAATCCTTATAAACTGGTTGTAACCGGCAGGGTCAAGCATTTTATCAGCGCCTTCGGAGAACACGTAATTGCAGAAGAAGTAGAAGAAGCATTGATGAAAGCGGCAGCTGAAGAAAATATTCAGATTACAGAATTTACAGTGGCTCCATTTATCTCAACAACCAGAGGGAAGAGTTATCATGAATGGTTTATTGAGTTTGAAACCTTACCCCGCAACATCGAATCATTCGCATCCCTTGTAGATAATAACCTTCGGAGGAAGAATATCTATTATGATGACCTAATCACCGGCAATATTTTAAATACACTTCAAATCGTACCTATCCAAAAAGATGGATTCATCCAGTACATGAAAAGCGAAGGAAAATTAGGTGGGCAGAATAAAGTGCCACGGCTGAGTAATGACCGGAAGGTAGCAGACAAACTTATCATGTGGGCTCTGAACCCAAGTGCCAGATCGGTTCTTTAATTGTACAGATATTGGTTCGATGTGGTGTGAATGCAACATTTTAATGTTGTTAGCCCTGCTTTCACTTTGATGCTCCTTCTGGTGGATAAAGTCAGAGGAAGTATGGTGTATGCCTTCCCTGTAAAAAATCGTGCGGTTCGGGTTGCGCCATGCAATTTTATTTTCCCTTTAGCTTTCGCAAAGTAGTATCCTTCTGAAAAATAGGAACAGAAAAAACACACTATTTGATTATATCATGGTGGTATTCACTTTCTTATAACCGTGAGACACTACATTGGCTACCTTATTGCCTGAGGAGTTACAATATTTTGTTAAAAAATATGGAAATTTTTCAACAAGCGGATATTAAGTTTAACAATTATTTGATAGGGATTACTTTGTCTTTAATTTATTTCTAATAGATAGCTTTATTTAGTGATTATTATTAAATAAACTATATATTTTATTTTTCTCAATGATTATAAAATTTCTATATTGCCACATATTGTTTAAAAACAATCATTGCCAAGTATTATTTTTCACCTAAAACAAAAAACTGTATGAGAAGAATTACACTCCTTGTTCTCAGTGTGTGCAGCTTTTTCATTGCGAATGCACAATCAAGAACAGTTTCGGGGAAAGTGACCTCTCCCGACGGCTTACCGGTTTCATTTGCATCTATCACAGAAAAAGGTACCGATAATGGTACATCTGCTGATGCTAACGGTAATTTTAAAATCACTATTAATGGAAACGTTTTATTGGTAACCGCCACAGGTTATGCAGATAAAGAAGTTGAGGTAACGGGAAACACTGTAAACGTGACTCTGGAAACCACCACTGAAAGCCTGACTGAGGTAATTGTAACAGGCGTGGTAGGTGCTACGGATCCCAAGAAGATGACCGTGTCAGTTACCAAAATTGATGCTGAAAGGCTAAACAAAGTTCCGCCGACATCATTATCTTCAGCACTCACCGGTAAGGTGGCTGGAGTAAAGGCCACATCTTATGGAGGTCAGCCCGGACAGTCCATAGATATTCAATTGAGGGCGGACAACAACTTACCCAGTGTTAGTTCCAATCCTTTGATCTTAGTTGATGGCGTTATTATGTCTGGGAGCCTTGCTGATATCAATGCCGATGATGTTGCTTCAATAGAAGTTGTTAAAGGAGCTGCTGCTTCAGCACTGTATGGATCAAGAGCAGGAAATGGCGTAATTTCAGTCATCACCAAAAGAGGTAAGGGAATTAATTCAAACGTTCCTCAAATCACAGTGAGAAATGAATATGGGTTTCAGCAACTCCAGCATTACCTTAAAACTGCAAAACATCATGCCTATAAACTTGCTTCTGACTGGGAACAGGCAAAAGGGAAATACACAAAATATGATGGTGTTACTTATCCATCAAACTATATCGGCGCGGGTTTTGACCCTGGAATTTCCGGAAACAGGAACCCTGATGGCGATCACTACTTAGACAATGATTTTGGAATCGTACGAAATCAACAGGCTGAGTTTTTCAGAACTGGTCATAATTATACCAACTTTGTATCTGTGGCCAATAGGTCTGAGAAAAATAACGTGTACCTGTCTTTCGAAAACAATGCACAGATGGGAGTTGTGGCGTTGACAGATGGCTACAAAAGACAGAACTTCAGATTCAATATTGATCAGGAAGTTTTCAAATGGTTGAAGGTAAGTGCCTCTAACTTATGGATCAAAAGAAAAGTGCAAACTCCTGGCGGAGGTGTGGGATTATTTTATGCGATTGCGAGGCAGGAAGCAGATGTTAACTTAATGCAAGACAATCCTGATGGCCAGCCCTATTATCTGCGTTCCAATCATTTTAACCAGGAGGCCACAAATCCATTGTATCCATTATATAAGCAAAAAGCAAATCAAAATACCTCCAGGTGGTTAGGGAATTATTCTGCTCATCTTAGATTCACAAATTGGGTCAATCTGGATATTAACCATTCTATTGAATTACAGAATTATAAATCAACCTCTATAAATCCAAAAGATTACTGGTCTCAATCAGGAGGTACAGTGGCTACCAATTATATGTCTTATACTGACGGAGGCATGTCACAATCAACCAGCCTGACCAATAATCAGAGCACGCAGATTACTTTGAATCTTGATCACAAGTTTGGCAATCTTACCACTCGCGGTAGGCTATCCTATTTATATGAAGATAATGAGTATGAGTCCAATTATATTTCGGCATCAAAATTTGTTGTAAAGGACATTGAGACTTTTGAAAACTTCACTGCTATCAATGATGGAAGTTCTTATAAGTCCATTGAAAGAGCACAAAACTATTTTGCTATAGCAAGCCTCGACTATTTAGGTAAATACCTGGTGGATGGCATGATTCGCTATGATGGGTCTTCGTTATTTGGTGAAGATGCCCGGTGGAATCCATACTATCGTATTTCAGGTGCCTACCGAATTTCTGAAGACTTAAAGATCAATGGTATTGATGAATTGAAAATCAGGGCTGCCCATGGGACTGCGGGTATCAGGCCGGGTTATAACTGGCATTATTCTCTTTATGGTTTGTCAAACGGAAATCCATACCCGTCTCAAAAGGGAAATACAGACCTTAAACCTTCAAAAACTGCTGAAACAGAGGTGGGGCTGAATATTCAATTCCTCAAGAAATTCACTTTTGAAGCAACATTTGCTCATTCATTGACAACAAATCAGTTCTTGTCAAAAACACTGATCCCTGCTCTGAATGATGGCTATAGCAGTCAGTGGATTAATGCAGGTTCAGTAAAGTCCCAGACTTTAGAATTGACATTGGGGGCAAACTGGATCCAAAGCAAAGACTTAACCTGGAGTTCTAATATTGTTTTCTCACGGATCAGGCAAAACATTAAAGATCTGCCTATTGCCCCTTTCCTTTATGACAATGGTAATATGGGAGATCAGTCTCTATTCTATGTTAAAGCCGGTGAAGTTTATGGTGTTATGTACGGATACCGTTTTGTAAGAACACTTGGAGAAATGGAGAAACAATTGCCAGCCGGCAAGAGTATTGGAGATTTTGAAGTGAACTCAGAAGGTTATGTAGTGCCAAAAGGCTCACAAGGTACAACGAGTGAATTGCCGGTCAGACTCAAGGATTTAACCAGTGGTGCAGACTGGTACGGTAAAATTGGTGATGGAAACCCCGATTTCCTCTTGGGTATTTCCAATACCCTGACTTATAAAGGAATTACTCTTTATTTCCTTTTGGATTGTAAGAATGGAGGAGATATTTATAATGGAAAGGACCAAAGGTTAGCCTTCAACCTCACCAGTGCAAAAATGGATGTTGCCGGCAAAACAGGAAATGCAAAGAAAGCTTATGATTACTGGTCTGCAGGCGCTTATGACAAGAACGACCCGAACCAATATTGGGTGGAAGATGGTTCTTACCTGAAGGTGAGAGAATTAGCGCTGGGTTACTCTTTACCAAAGAAAATGCTGGGTGGATTCTTTAATGGATTTATCAAAGGTGTGGATCTGAAAGTCATAGGCAGGAATCTGCTAACCTTAACCAATTATTCCGGTTATGATCCTGAAGTAGGTTCACTCCGGATGCCTTATGACGGTATTTATATGAATCCTAACTATCGCAATATTTCCATCTCATTAGGCTTACAATTCTAATAGTTGGAGCATGATTTAAAATTAAAAAGATCAACAATGAAAAAAGTTAAAATATTTTCAGTTATTGCACTGCTGGTTATATTCCTTGCGGGATGCAAAAAGGACCTACTGGATGTCCCTAATTATAATGACCCTTCTTTTGAACAGGTATTTTCATCAGGTAAAGATCTGGAAAATGCTGCCATGGGTTTGTACAATCTGATTTTTAATGGAGAACATGCGTTTGCCGGTGTCCAAATGTTACTTGCAGTAACGTCGGACAATGTATCCTGCTCATGGGGCAATGCTGGAATGCGAGATATGTCGTATGAGCCCCGCAGGGAATGGAACAATGCTCCAAGTTATTCTAATTCAGGAAATACAAATTACACCTGGAACCAGATGTATGCTGCTATTGGCCAAGCCTCTAACATTCTGAAAGCTCTGGGAAATGGGGTAGAGGTAGGAGATAATGGAAGTGGAAATAAAAGAGTGGAAGCATTGGCCCGTTTTGCGCAAGGGCTGGCTTATGGAAATCTTGCACTTGTTTATGACCGCGCATTCCTTGTAGATGAAACCAAGACTGTGGAGGAAAAATTTGAAAGTGCCATTGATTACAATCAAATTGCAGCAGCTGCGGTTGGATACTTAGATCAGGCAATTGCAGCAAGTTCAGGTTTCTCCATCCCTGCATCCTGGCTCGGCACGCCATCTGATTATAGCGCTGATGATTTCAAAAGACTATGTAATACTTTGGCAGCTCGTATTTTGTCTTATGTTCCAAGAAATAAAGTAGATAATGCAGCTGTGGACTGGGCAAAAGTGAAGTCATATGCACAAAACGGAATTCAACAGGATTTTGAAATTTTGCAAGATAGCTGGGTCAAATGGTATTTTGAAGCTGCTGATTATCTAACCTTTAATGGCTGGGGAATCACAGATATGTACACCGTTCACATGATGGATACTGGAGTACAACCTCAGCATTGGGATGATTCGCCTTCATTCCCTTATCCGCCTAAATCCACGGCTCCATTGGATAAGCGCTTACTTACAGATTTCCAATACGTACCTTCTAACTGGTTTAACCCTTCCCGTGGTTATTATCATTTCTCTTCTTACAGATTCAGTGGTTATGATGCCATTATGGTAAATGCTGATGCGCCAATCGCTGATGTCAAGAAAGTAGAGAATGATATGCTGATAGCAGAAGCTATGGTACATCTCGGAACTGATCTTGCGGGTGCAGCAGCAATCATCAATAGTAGTACATGGAAGACCAGAGGGGCAATGCCTGATGTAGCTCCTAATGCGCAAGCAATTTTGGATGCCGTGCATCATGAACGCTTCATTGAAATGTATGTTACAGGAATGGGGTTACAATATTTTGAAATGAGGAAAAATGATTTGCTGCAAAAAGGAACTCCTCTCCATTTGCCGATGCCTGCGAAGAGTCTTGAAGCATTGAATATGCCTCTGCCTTTCTATACATTTGGAGGTGTTGATAAAGCTGATGGTAAGGGTACATCCAACGGAGGTTGGAGATAACGTTTTCTCTTGGTTATGTTTTAATAGAAGTAAGAATCGATCCCGG
>JBDHYH010000037.1:0-29860 GCA_039811325.1 Chitinophagaceae bacterium
CTACCTTCAATTTTCTCCGAACACCCAGGTAAACTTTTGCAAGTTTCAATACTCCCGCAGGTAATTCATCACCGATAGAGATATTGAATTTCTCGCGTTTATACCTTCCGAGTTCTTCGTTGTACTTAATATTAAAGTTGTGCAACAAGATATTTATCTGATTGTTAGTCTTTTCATCACTGGTCCATCCTAATGGATTCACATGTTGGAAATCAATCTGGGAAAGATTTTTCTGAGTAAACTTCGCTTGCTTACCAATCAGTACTTCACCAAAATTGTTGCTTACCCCAGAAGATGTCCTATCCTTCAGCAGTGTCATCAATTTATCTAACAGCAGTTCCTTCAATTCACCTTCCTGCTTTTCATGTATCTTATCTATCTTTTCAAGCGTAGCCTTTTCCTTTACCTTACCACTCTTATCCTTTTTAGCACGCTGGAACAATTTCTTGTCAATAACAACACCTTCGGTACCACTAGGAGCTTTCAGAGATGCATCTTTAGCATCTCCTGCCTTATCACCAAAGATGGCACGAAGCAATTTTTCTTCCGGAGTAGGATCACTTTCGCCCTTGGGTGTAATCTTTCCAATAAGGATATCCCCTTCTTTTACATGGGCGCCGATGCGGATCACACCATGCTGATCCAGATCTTTGGTAGCTTCTTCACTGACGTTTGGAATATCAGGTGTCAATTCTTCTTCACCAAGTTTAGTATCACGAACCTCCAGTTCAAACTCTTCAATATGAATAGAAGTAAACAAATCTTCTTTCACAACCTTCTCGCTGATCACTATGGCATCTTCAAAATTGTATCCTTTCCATGGCATAAACGCTACCTTTAGGTTACGGCCCAGAGCCAGTTCGCCTTCCTTCGTAGCATAACCTTCAGTAAGGAAATCGCCAGGTTTTACAGCCTGGCCTTTCTTAACAGCAGGTCGCAGGTTGATACAAGTGCTTTGGTTGGTTTTGATAAACTTTGTTAGTTTATAAACAACCAAATCACTTTCAAAACTTACTAATTGTTGATCCTGGCTGCGATTATACCTCACATGAATTTCATTGGCATCAACATATTCTACTACGCCTTCACCATCTGCATGCACCTGGATACGGGCATCGCGGGCTGCTTTTGCTTCCAGTCCGGTTCCGACGATTGGCGCTTCAGGAAGAATTAACGGTACAGCCTGGCGTTGCATGTTCGATCCCATCAATGCACGGTTGGCATCATCATGCTCCAGGAATGGAATGATGGATGCACTCAACCCAACGATTTGGTTTGGTGCAACATCCATGTATTCTACTTCTTCCTTATCAAGAATTGGGAAATCACCTGTTTCCCTTGATTTCACTTTATCGTTTGCAAACTCATTCTGCTCTGTTAACTGGGCATTTGCCTGCGCAATTTTCGCAGTATCTTCCTCTTCAGCACTCAGGAAAAAGATCTTGTTCATATCCACCTTACCATTCTTCACTTTGCGATACGGTGTTTCGATGAATCCCATATCATTGATCTTGGCATGTACACACAAGGTAGAGATCAATCCGATGTTTGGACCTTCAGGAGTTTCAATGGTACATAACCTTCCGTAGTGAGAATAGTGCACGTCGCGAACTTCAAAGCCTGCGCGCTCACGGCTAAGGCCACCGGGGCCGAGCGCTGAGATACGGCGCTTATGGGTGATTTCACTCAGAGGATTCGTCTGGTCGAGGAATTGTGATAACTGGGAAGTACCGAAGAAACTGTTAATTACAGAACTTAAAGTCCTTGCATTGATCAGATCTACCGGAGTAAATACTTCATTATCTCTTACGTTCATCCTTTCACGAATGGTTCTTGCCATACGTGCAAGTCCTACTCCGAATTGAGCATACAATTGTTCGCCTACGGTACGTACCCTCCTGTTGCTCAGATGGTCAATATCATCAATTTCACTCTTTTGGTTAGTCAATAATACCAGGTATTTGATGATCGCAATGATGTCTTCTTTGGTAAGTACTTTCTTGGTAAGTGGATAATCCAATCCCAGTTTGCGATTGATTTTATAACGGCCTACTTCCCCAAGATCATACCTTTTATCACTAAAGAATAATTTGTCAATAATACCACGGGCTGTTTCATCATCAGGAGCATCAGCGCCACGCAATTGTCGGTAAATGTGTTGAACTGCTTCAATCTCACTGTTGGAAGTATCCTTGTTCAGCGTATTATAGATGATAGCATAGTCACCACTTACATCTTCTCTCTGGATAAAAATACTTTTTACTTCCAGTTCAAGGATCATAGCAATATTATCTTCATCCAGTACACTGTCTCTTTCAAGTACGATCTCATTACGTTCCAGGCTGATCACTTCGCCGGTATCATCATCCACAAAGTCTTCAACCCATGTACGCAATACTCTTGCTGCAAGACGTTTGCCGATGTGTTCATTAAGTGTCTTTTTATCAGCTTTGATCTCTTCAGCCATTCCAAACAATTCCAGAATATCCTTATCAGTTTCATAACCAATAGAACGAAGGAGTGTTGTTACAGGGAATTTCTTCTTACGGTCAATGTAGGCATACATTACATTGTTAATATCAGTAGCAAACTCCATCCATGCCCCCTTGAAAGGAATTACACGGGCAGAATAAATCTTGGTGCCATTCGGGTGAGTGCTTTGGCCAAAGAATACACCCGGAGAACGATGTAGTTGACTTACAACCACACGTTCAGCACCGTTGATCACAAATGTACCCCTTGGAGTCATGTAGGGGATATTTCCCAAAAACACATCCTGAACGATGGTTTGGAAATCTACGTGCTCTTCATCATTACAACTCAATCTCAACTTTGCCTTTAATGGCACAGCATAAGTAAGACCCCTTTCTATACACTCATCAATTGTGTATCTGGGAGGATCAACGAAATAATCCAGAAACTCGAGCATGAATATGTTTCGAGTATCATTAATAGGGAAATTCTCCTTAAATACTCTAAAGAGCCCTTCATTATTTCTTTTGTCTGGTGTTGTTTCTAATTGAAAAAAGTCTTTAAATGACTGGATCTGGATCCCTAAGAGATCCGGGGTCTCTGCCAAATGTTCTATTTTTCCAAAACTGATTCTTTTGGCAGGAGCTACTTTTTTTGAAGGCATATTTTGTTTAAAATATTTTAAAATGAGGCGAACTTAACAGGGTAAACCACCACTCAAAACACGTACCCAAATTTTTAAAGGATTGCAAAACTACGATATTTTTTTAAATCAGAAATTTTGCTTACAAGAATCTTAGTATTTCTTTATAGCACTTCATTGGGAGTGCTGAATGCCATCCAAGGAGGTAGAACTCTTCGTGTCTGAAATTTGTCATTTTGCAAAATAAAAAGACAAAGTAATCTTCAAACGAGTTAGCTTTGCGCCTGAAATTAAAAAATTTTACCATGAAAAGACTCTTTTTAGCTCCTGCTTTCGCATTTGTGCTGTTCCTGGCATCTTGCGGAGGTGGTAATGAATCAAGTGAAACAACAGCTCCAACTGACACAACAGCAACAGCTCCGGAAACAACTTCTACTCCTAAGCCTGGCGCAGACATCCCCGGAATCAATGACGTACAGGCAACTGATCACATTGAACTTACTGGTGATGATCAAATGAAATACGACAAGACCTTGTTTAAGGTAAAAGCTGGTCAGGATATTAAACTTACCATGAAGAACATTGGTAAACTGCCTGCTGCAGCAATGTCACACAACGTAGTTATCCTGTTGCCAGGTACTGATATACAGGCATTTGGTGAAGCTGCTGTAACAGCAAAAGACACTGAACACATTCCTCAGAATATGCTCAGTGATGTATTGGCACACACTAAAATGCTCGGGCCAGGTGCCAGTGATGAAATCACTGTTAAATTCCCAGAAGCAGGTGTTTATGATTTTATCTGCACATTTCCGGGTCACTTTGGTACCATGAGAGGTAAGATAGTAGCCGAATAATTAAATTGACTTAATATTTTTTTAAAGAGCTGCCTTCCATAGGAGGCAGCTCTTTATTTTTGGTAATATTCTAATATGATTAGGGAAATTTCCAAATGAATTATTGCATTTCTTAATGATTTTAGTCAGTGCAACCTGATTTTTACCCAAAGGAAAACTTAGATTATCTTACAAATAAGCATTGATAATCAATTAATTAAAGGAAATGTATTTTTATTGCGGAAATTACGGTCTGATTTTTTACGCAGAAATACAATAAGCCGGGTAAAAGGTTCGTTTTTACAGTGAATTTACGGTCGCGTATTTTTCCATGTATTGGATGTACAGATTTCGGAAAATACTTAAAAACCAAGAATTCAATTATTAACGAAACCAGAGTACATGAAGCAATTTTACCCCTATTACCAGAATATCACTTCATCTATCTTACTTACACTCTTTCTGATCTCCTTTGCCATAACATCTATGGCACAGGATTGCTCTACACTCACAGCTACTTTCAAGTCGTACGAATCGAGATGTGCAGCTACAGGCTCTATTAAAGTAGTGGCGTCCGGAGGTAGCGGGTCTTATAAGTATAAGGCAACAGGTCCGGTGAATACCAATTTTACATCTACTGATTCCATTACCGGATTGCAAGCAGGAATCTATACCGTAGAGGTAAAAGATATTACTACCAACTGTACCTTCCTTCAGACCAATATCGTTGTAAGTGGAAATTATCAGGATATTCGTTTCAGCCCAAAAGCTAATGACATTACCTGTGAAGGAGCCTCAAACGGTAGCATAACTTTATTAACAAAGGAAAATGGACGAGCACCCTTCACCTGGACGATCATGGCTCCTTCTGCCATGGGCGTTGGTACTTCAAACAATACTGGAAATTTTAATAATCTTATCGCGGGTGATTACAGCATCCGCATGACCGATAGTTGCGGTGGAATACAAACAAGAGTTGTAACCATTCACAATTATAGCTGGGTTATCAACAGCTATCCGTTTACCAAAACTAACTGTACTACTGTGAATGGTTCTATCAAGGTTACTGACTCCAAGAACAATATCAGTACCGTAGGCGGCATCCCCGGATTCCAATACGGAATTGTTCGTGCTGTGGGTGATACATTCTGGTCTTCTACCGCTTCTTTTACAGCAACCATACCTAGCGGTTTGACTACGTTTGATATCGTTGTAAAGGATGGTTGTGGCAAAGTAAAAAAGGGAGCTACCTCTGTATCCTTTGTTCCTTCTGTAGGAGCCAGTGTCAATATTACCAACAAGAATTGTAGTACTTTCTCTGCAGCACTGACAAGCATTTCGAATTTCTTCACTCCTTCGTATAGCCTGTACGACAATAACAATAATCTGATTGCTACCAACTCTACGGGATCATTTAGTAGTATCCCCTATGGAAGTTATTGTATTAAAGCACTGGATGGTTGTACCGGGGCAATCATAAGCAGATGCTTTACCGTTGCACCCCCAACATTGAGTATTGGTAATACTGTTGCTATCAGTAATAAGAATTGCACCACATTTACAGCAAGTATCACTAACCAGGTAGGATTGACCGCTCCCACTTATTATTTATATGATAATAGTTCAGTATTAATTAGTTCAAATACTACTGGTGTATTTAATAATCTTCCTTATGGAAGTTATTCCATCACTACCAAAGATGGTTGCCGTGATACAACAATTCAAAGATTTTTTTCTGCAAAGAGGTGGATACCCCGGATACCTCCGGCGTACACCCCGGCATATATCACTTGTGATAAATTTGGCTTGGCACTTTCGGGCGATAGCCTTACTGGACCCACTTATTGCATCTATGACGGTATGGGTACCGAGATTGCTTGTAACTCAACCGGAGTTTTCGATAGTCTGTTGCTTGGCACTTACACAATAAAAATTCATGATGCTTGTCTTGACACAACTATCATCCGTACCATTACCGTGAATACACCTACCATAACAAACGACATGAATATTACAACTGCGAATACTGGTTGTAACACATATAGAGTAACAGTGCAAAGTACAAATCTTAAAAGCCCTCTTTATACTTTGTACAATTCATCCAATGTTGTAATAGGTAGCAATTCTACAGGCGTATTTAATAATATTCCTGCCGGTTCCTACTATGTTATGGGAAAGAATTCCTGCCCAGACACCACCTTTAGAAAAGATTTTTCAATTCAAAACCCAATTCCTTCAGTGAATAGCTCAGTGTCGATTTATGATTACACTTGCTCAACTTTCACTGCAGAAATTGTGGATCAAAAAAATCTGACTTCTCCTCAGTTTTGCCTTTATGACAACAATAACTTATTAATTAGCTGCAACACTACAGGGAAATTTACAACCCTGGCTTATGGTTCTTATAGTATTAAGATTACCAACACCTGCTATGACACAGTGATCACCAGGAATTTTTCAGCATCCACAAGAGTGCTTGATTTGGACGTGTGGTCATCTAAGTCTTGTACCTACGGAAATACCAAATTCTCAATAGATATTGATTATGGAAATGCACCTTACAATATCAAAATATATAACTCAAACGGGGACTTATTGTACAATACCAATAATTCCAGTGACAACTTTTCTATCAGCAATGTACCGGGAATTAAGTCAGGTGAAACTTATAAGGTAGTGGCAACTGATAATTGTAACAAGAAAGATTCTGTTAGTCTTATCCCTGATGTTAGTTCACTTACCTCTTCCTTTAATGTAATCTCAGTTTGCCCCGGTGAAACCTGGCCCAATGGTTCCGGAAGAGTGGAAGCAAACATTCAAACCAACATGGGTAGTGTTTCTATATCTATAATCAAAAAGAATGGAAGCACTCTTTCTCCTGCTGTAACTCCAACTACAGTTTCCGGAACAATCTACAAGTTTGACAATCTGGAACCCGCGACATACATTTTTTCATGGAAAATCAATGATGGATGCTCTGTAACCTTCTTCGATACTGTAAAAGTTAATCCTTACATCTTCCCAGGCTTGCAGAACTCTTCTGCATACCAGTGTGATGTCAATGGTTTTACAATTGGTGCCACAGCTTCTAACGGTGTAGCTCCATTCACTTACGAGATCATCGGAAGTTTTCCTGCTTCTCCATCAATAATTGCGGCCCCGCAACCCAGCCCTTTATTTAATATCGATAACGGCAATAGCTACTCGTTGGTAAGGTTGCGTGCACTCGATGCCTGCGGCAATGCAACACTTGGTGACGTCAGCATCTTGCCACTGGCAGATAATAAAGTCTATTTCAGCGCCAACTGCTTCATGGGACCTACTACCCTGACGGTGGATCCACTTTACAATTCTGATTATACATGGTATCTGAAAAAGAATAAATACAGTACAGACAGTACGATCGTAAGTTCTGGAGCTCCACAGTATGATGTATCTACATTGTTACCATCAGATACCGGCTTCTATGTATGTAAGGTATCTGTAGCTGGTGGCTGTATCACACGTACATACAATACCCGCCTGGACGGATCTTGCTACATGGTACTCTCTAATGAATCACTCAAATTCTCAGGCAGAATTGAAAATGAAATGTCACAATTGATGTGGACAATAGCAGAGCAAAACAACATATACTCATATACCATCGAAAGGAAAAATGCAAGAGGCGAATTTGAATCAATAGGAACAGTGGATGCTTCCAACAAATCAAAATATGATTTCACCGATATGCATCCTGAGAGTGGAACAAACTATTACAGACTAAAACTGAATTTCATTGACCAAAAGTATTCCTATAGTACCATTGTAGCATTGGAAAACAATATCATTCAGAATGGCATCAGTATTTTCCCGAACCCGGTTACTGATCATTTCACCGTTGATTTCACTGGAGTTCCCGGCAACTACAAAGTAGTACTGATGACTCTGAACAACCAGGTAATTAGTCAACAGACGATCACTAAAGGAATCGGATCTAAAATAGTAATGAAGAGAAATAAGAACCTGAGTAGCGGGCTCTACTTAATTAGGATTATTGATACAAACAACAACAAAGAAACAACTCACAAGATAATTTTCAAATAGTACATCCATTGGTTTTTCTGGTTTTGACAAAGACTGCCTCACGACTTTCAGGGGCAGTTCTTTTTTTGGTACCAATATCAATAATAATCAGACATTCCCATAAAAGAGGGGGTCATCTAATTAAAAATCGGATGCCGTTTGAATTCTTTGGTCCTGTCAAATAAATATCGATAGGTAGCCAGAGTTCGGCTCTTCTCTGCACCAAGATTCTTTGAGATATTAAGAATCTTAGGATTAAAATCGCCCTGCCATTGCATTTCGAAATCCCTGTAACCTGTCCTGTTCTGAATGGTATCTGCAGCGCGGGATATCATAAAATAATCTATCCCTGCTCCCTGGAATTCCGGAATGACACCAAACACAATTCCGGTAAATTTCCTAATTGCATTCCTGGGGGTCATCAACAGCCTCAATTTTTCTACCAGGCCAAAACGGCCATTATAATTTTTAAAGACCTGGTTGAGTTCAGGGATACTCAGCCAAAATGCTATCGGCTTTTCGTCTTTATAAGCAAACCATACGATCCTTTCATCTATCACAGGCTTCATGGACTGAAACATCTTATATGCCACCTCCTCGCGCATTTCCTTATTTCCTTCATGAGATGCCCAGGCCTTGTTATACACTTCTGCAAAATCATGTGCAAATTTTTTCAAATCATTCTTCCTGATATGACGCACCTTGTATTCCGGATTTGCTGAATACTTTTTGTCCTGCTCTGCAAATCTTTCACTTAAAGCTGTTTGCACAGGCATGGTCCAGCATATCTGGTTGAAGAATATTTTGAAACCATAGTCTTCGAATAAATTCTTGTAATAGGGTGGATTGTAATTCATCAGGTAGATGGGAGGCATAAAACCTTCGATCACCAGGCCCCACCAGCGATCACGCTCTCCAAAGTTGATAGGCCCATCCATTGCCTCCATACCTTGCTGCATGAGCCAACTCTTCGCTACGTCAAACAGCATGTCTGCTGCCTGCTGATCATTGATACATTCAAAAAAACCAACCCCTCCGGTCTTTTGTTCATCTCCTTTATTCTTGTACCTTTTATTTACAAATGCAGCAATTCGGCCAATGTATTCACCATCATCATTTTTCAGCAGCCATCTCTTACAACTGCCATGTCGAAACGCCTTGTTTTTTTCAGGATCAAAAACATTTTCAATATCCTTATCTAACGGACGAATATAATTAGGGTCTTGCTGGTAAATAGATAACGGCATCACCAGGAAATCCCTGGCAAGCCTTTTATCCGTAACCTCTATTAATTCCATACTTGAAATGAATGAATGAAAATAAAGTGTGTAAAAGTAAGAAGATTAGAAGTGTGCTAGTGAAGGTGTTATTTTTCAAGGCGAAATATCCTGAAAGGGAAAATTGTTAATACGGCTTTTGTAAGGAGTGTTGAATGGGTATCATTTTCAACAAGCAATTTGTCTAATGAGTGGTTCAACCTGAAATCATCCTAATATCCTGAAAATTAATTTTTATACAAAACCTAAACCCAATTGAAAGTTACTCCATCGACTGTTTCATCAGATCATACAATATCTTCTTATCCGCATCTGTGATTTCATCACTTCCTGCATCTGTCGTTTCAAAATGCCGCCGAAACGCTTTGATGGTTGCAGCAGTGTCTTTAACAGAATAACCAATGATGCGTAAGGCCTGAATGGCATTGAAGTCCGGTGGAACCGTAATATTTGTGGTATCACCATACCAGAGTCCAAATCCTTTTGTAGAAAGCAGTTGCCAGGGAAAGGTTACATTCGGATCATTCTTCCGGGTAGGCGCTATGTCAGCATGGCCGATAAAATTTGCAGTTGGGATGCGGTAGCGTGTTTTTAGTGTATCCAATAGTGTTAGCAGGCTGGAAATCTGCTGATCAGTGAAAGGTTCGAATCCGTTATTGTCGATTTCAATTCCAATGCTGCACGAATTGATATCTCTGTTATTCCCCCATGAACTGATACCAGCCTGCCATGCACGCAGCAAATCATTCAGCATGTGATGCACCGTACCGTCTTTGCAGATCACATAATGTGCGCTCACCTGTGTGCGTGGCATTGTAAATGTTTTCAAAGTTTGGTCACAACTGTTTTGCGCAGTGTGATGTATGATCACCATATCCGGCTTACGAAGTCCAAAGTTGGTGGTACCTACCCATGTTTTCCTGGTTCCATCCAATGGAGTCTTTCTCAGTTCTTTTGCCAATTGCTTTGCCTGCCGCTTATAGTCCCTGTTAGTGGTTGCGTATTTGTTGGTGCTGCAGGAGAGGAAAAAAATCGCAGTTAGTAAAATAAAAAGTCTATTCATTGTTGATTCGTTTTACCATTATTGAAGCTGAAGGATTGATCCTTTAGGTTTGGTCAGACCTCTATGCCGGATTTACGTTTGTGCAAGCGCCCTGCCGCTGTGTAAAGGGTCTGAGTTCCGTTGGGTTGTTTATCCTGAGTGAGGCCAAAGGTTTGATGGCAGCTCCGATTTGGCAGTTCCCTCTCCACCGCGGCGGATCGGGATGACAGCGATATTTCAGCTATTTACCACTATTGAACTTTCCTAAACAATCCTCAACCTTTTCAACTAAACCCTAAACCCTAAACTCAAAACCAGCTACATATTCCTCCTATATTGCCCGCCCACCTCGTACAACGCATGCGTAATCTGTCCCAATGAACAATACTTTACGGTCTCCATCAATTCAGCGAAGATATTACCATTGTGTACGGCTACATCTTTTAGGCGGGTGAGCATTTCCTCACTCTTGTCTTGATGGGCAGCTTTAAATGCTTCCAGATGTTTGATCTGATTTTCTTTTTCTTCTTCGGTACTTCTGATCACTTCTGCAGGCAGGATGGTCGGCGAACCTTCTTTGTTTAGAAAAGTATTGACACCTACGACAGGATATGCACCGCTATTTTTGAGACGCTCATAATAGAGGCTTTCTTCCTGGATGGTACTGCGCTGATACATTCTTTCCATCGCACCCAATACACCTCCCCGATCCGATATACGGTTGAATTCTTTCATCACGGCATCTTCCACCAGGTCAGTCAATTCCTCGATAAGGAAACTACCCTGGATCGGATTTTCATTTTTTGCAGTTCCCAGTTCCCGGTTGATGATCAACTGTATTGCCATCGCACGGCGTACACTTTCTTCTGTAGGAGTAGTGATGGCTTCATCATAAGCATTTGTGTGAAGACTGTTGCAGTTATCATAGATCGCATATAACGCCTGCAGGGTCGTTCTGATATCATTAAAGTCTATTTCCTGTGCATGGAGACTGCGTCCGCTCGTCTGTATATGGTATTTCAATTTTTGTGAGCGCTCATTGGCATTGTACTTATACTTCATTGCCTTGGCCCAGATGCGTCTTGCCACGCGACCAATCACACTATACTCCGGATCCATTCCATTGCTAAAGAAGAATGAAAGGTTGTGCGCAAAATCATCAATCTTCATTCCGCGACTTAAATAGTATTCTACATAAGTAAATCCATTGCTCAATGTAAAAGCAAGTTGTGTGATCGGGTTGGCACCTGCTTCAGCAATATGATAACCGCTGATCGAAACAGAATAGAAATTACGCACATGATGCTGAATAAAATATTCCTGTACATCACCCATCATTTTGAGAGCAAACTCGGTCGAGAATATGCAGGTGTTCTGGGCCTGGTCTTCTTTGAGAATGTCTGCCTGCACTGTACCGCGCGCTGTTGAGAGTGCCTTAGCCCTGATCTGGGCATACACATCCGCAGGTAATACATCTTCTCCTGAAAGTCCAAGCAGGCGCAGTCCCAATCCATCATTCCCTTTCGGTAGATGCCCGGTCATGCTTCCTTTGTGCGGTTGTACAGGCTCACCATTCACACCAATATATTTTGGCAGAATGTTCAAATCATATTTTGATTCAATTTTTTTGTTGACTTCTTCCTGAAGGTTATTTTCAATGATATATTTTTCACATTGCTGATCAATCGCAGCATTCAGAAAAAATGCCAGCAACATCGGTGCGGGTCCGTTGATGGTCATGCTCACTGATGTTTTTGGATCGCACAGATCAAAGCCACTGTATAATTTCTTAGCATCATCTACCGTGGCGACACTCACACCGGCGTTGCCGATCTTTCCATAAATATCCGGTCGACGTGCCGGGTCTTCTCCATAGAGCGTAACACTGTCAAATGCAGTACTGAGACGTTTTGCAGGCTGACCAACACTTACGTAATGGAAGCGACGATTGGTTCTTTCCGGCCCACCCTCTCCGGCAAACATTCTCGTAGGGTCTTCCTCTGATCTCTTCAATGGAAATACACCTGCGGTGAATGGATATAATCCCGGAAAATTTTCCTGTAATTGCCAATAAAGAATTTCACCCCAGTCTTTGTAGCGTGGTACGGCAATCTTTGGAATCTGCAGATGCGAGAGAGATTCAGAATACAATGGCTGCTTCACTATCTTGCCACGTACATCATATTCATAAAACTCTTTCTTGTACCTCGCTTTTAAGACATCCCAGTCCTGAATGAGTTTTTTATTTTCCGGCAATAATTTATCCTCAGTTTCTTTTATCAACTTCTGAAGTGGATCATTCTCCCCGCCCAACGCTTCAGAAGCACCTTTGAGTTGGTACCATTTAGAAGCCAGATCGGATTGCGTTTGTACCTCACTGTTATACTTCTCTATACTCTCAGCAATCTCGGCAAGGTATCGTTGTCTCTTTGCAGGAATGATTCCACTGCTGTGCGAATCTGCAGTGAGTGTTGGCCGGTATTGCTTCCATTCCGAATTGGTAAATGCTTCCAGCTTTTTCATCGCCAGGTTGAAGAGTTCATTGCAACCGGGATCACTAAACTGGGATGCTACAGTACCAATCACAGGCAGGTCCTTATCCTCTGCCTGCCACAGTTCGTGATTTCGTTTGTATTGTTTTTTTACATCACGGAGCGCATCATCTGCTCCGGCTTTGTCGAATTTGTTGATACAAACAATATCTGCATAGTCGAGCATATTGATCTTCTCCAATTGCGAAGCAGCGCCATACTCCGGCGTCATCACATAAATGCTGACATCAGAAAAATCAAGGATGGAAGCGTCACTCTGTCCCACACCTGCACTCTCTAAAATCACCAGGTCATAACCTGCATTTTTTACAATTGCTATTGCTTCATCTACACTTTCGCTCAGCGCTTTATCATCAGCTCTTGTCGCCAATGATCGCATGTAGGCCCGCGGGTGGTGGATGGCATTCATTCGAATCCTGTCGCCCAACAAAGCACCACCGGTTTTTTTTCTTGACGGATCTACAGAAATTACTGCGATAGTTTTTTTAGGGTTGGTCACCAGGAATCTTCTTACCAGTTCATCTGTAATAGATGATTTCCCCGCACCACCGGTACCTGTAATTCCTAATACAGGTGCTTTCCCAGCATTTTTGATCTCCGGGTGTTCACCATTTTCAACCCTTGAAATAGAAGTGGCGACAGTGCTAATATCTTTCCATTCATCGAGAATAAACTTCCCGTTACCATTTGAATAAGCATTATTCTTTTCTTTTTTGCCGGGCTCAGCCGCTTTACTAACCACTTCCTCTATCATACCTTCAAGTCCCAACTTCCTGCCATCATCAGGGGAATAAATTCTCGTAATGCCATAAGCCTGCAATTCATTGATCTCAGAAGGAAGAATCGTACCACCACCTCCTCCAAATATCTTGATATGGCCATAGCCATTTTGGTTCAACAGGTCTTTCATGTATTTGAAAAACTCAACATGGCCTCCCTGGTAACTGGTGATAGCAATTGCATCTGCATCTTCTTCAATAGCACATTCAACAATTTCGTGTACGCTACGATTGTGTCCGAGATGAATGATCTCTGCGCCTTTGGATTGCATGATCCTGCGCATGATGTTGATGGCTGCATCATGGCCATCAAATAAAGAAGCAGCTGTAACCATGCGAACCTTTTTGTCTTTAGTATTCATAAAAAAAATAGAATAAACGAAAGACAAATTTACGGTATTACCCAGTAGAGCCTGTGCCAAAAGATAGACATAGAAAGTGAATCAAAACTACCTTACGGGCAGGCTGCCTGCTCTTCCCTGATTGCAATAAACATATAAGTATCAAATTCGATGGTTAATTTCCCTCACAACAATTGTATTCATCATCTTATTAGAATGCTTCTATTCCTGATTCAATGCTTACTGTATAAACCAAACTCACCAACATCAATTAGCAGGCAGATCAATTTGTAACAATTAAAATATGATAGGGTACTTCATAAATTTTCAATGAGGGAAAATATCACAGGCCGGTATTTTTTACTACCGGCCTGTGATACACTTTGAGTGGTGGCAAGCCTTGAACTAATTCACAGATAATTCAATCCACATCTCCCGTTTCTTTCAATAAAACGAAATCCTTACTGGTGAATTGGAGTAACCCAACTGCGAAAGATTATATTCAGGCAGAGATTATTCATAATGCAACCATTCACAAGTATCCAAACAGTAGTTAATATTTAACCGTCACTTCTATTTGGCTTGCATTATAATCAGCGATCATCTTCTCTTGCCTTGCCTTTTCTACCTCCATTTCGGCCTGGTTCATTCCCACTTTAAAAAACAATCCTCCTATTCTTAAAGTGTATTTGACATTACCATCCTCAACCGGAAAGCTTGAAGGAGGATAGCTGTACGGCGCTTTGAATACACCGTCTTTGAATATCCTTATCGAATAAGATTTCACCCCCTTTCTTTCATGCCATTGGGCAGTGAACTCGGGATTCCAGGCATCATACAATGGGTTACCCTGGGAGTCCTTGCCGTTTTCCTTGATGCTGACATGCGGGGTTAATGGTGAAATGAAGACTTCGTCTTTCGTTATTCTTGCTATGGCAGTAGCCGTTCCGATTTTCGTACGGGTAGTTCCTTTTTTAATGTAGGTAGTCAAATGCATTGTATCCGTTTCTCCTCCCTGGATGGCTACAGTGCTGTCTTGCTGGTAAAAGAGATAATCTAAAGAACTGGTGAATTCCTTCCCCTTATGGCCCCTGTCATCAAACAAGTATCCATATTTGCCGCTCGTTTTCCATTCGTATTCTATCACCGGCGGGTCGTTACCAAGATCAGTTTTGATATAGACTTTCAATTGCTGATTGCCATTTCTACCTACCGAAAATTCTTTTGGATCAATGTTTACCTGTACTTCTCTTGCTTTCAAATCCCATGATTCTATCGTTTTTGATTCGACAATAGCTTTAGTGAGCCTACCGTAATCTATTACCTTCAGACCCATATCAACTATTTCAAGTACTTTAACCAAATCTTCAACACGGTCGTCAAAACGTGATGGATCAGTATAATAATCAGAACCATTTTCCATCACAAAATTCCCGGCACAATGATAAATAGACTCGATAAAATCGTCTGTTAGTCCGCCTAACCTATTGTTGACTATGGCATCAAATACTTCTGTAAATATCGTTTTGAAATCACCCTTTTCCAGGGCATCACTGGCTTTTGGAAGCGCTACGATGATGTCCTCTGTGTATTTCAGCATTTTTTCAATATTCTTCAACTGATCGCCTGTAGCGAGCGATGGATTCATTTTCCCCAACAATTCATTATGTCCAATTGCATCCAAAACCGCAGGTAACAGAAAATCAAATAAAGCAGTTTGAAGGGAAACATTTAACCACCTTTCTCTTTCCTGGGTAGTCATTGATGCAGATACAGGCATTCCCGGCCCTATCACCCTTACCTTAAAATCTGCAGTTCTTTCATTGTCTTCAAGCGGGATTTCAATCAACCCGGTTTCGGTTTTCGCAAACTCCAATCCTTTGCCGGCTATCCAATCCTGGAACACGCCTTTATAATCCCTGATTGCCCCCGTAGGAGTAACAATTGTGGATGAAATCGCAGCATCACTTCCATCCACTAAATCATTTACCGATACTTTGACATTATTCGTATCGGTATATGCCATCTTATAAACAAAAGCATAAGCTCTGCGCCGTACCGTATTGGTAACTGTGAAATTGCTCAATCCGGATTCTGCAAGTTGCAGCCCACTTCGAATATCGTTGGCATCCACAGTAATATCTGCCGGTTTCCTTTTGATAACACCGGTTGCAATGATGGCATCTACCCTGGATTTCAGGACATCCTTAAACAATCCCTTAGAAAGCATGAGCGGGTCATTTTTGAACATGGTTTCAACCTCTGTTTCCCATTCAGCTACTCCCGGAACATCTTTTATACCATTGACGAATTTCTGGGTAATCTCAAATGGCTGAAAAGAAGTTCCCAACCCGAGGTAAAGCAATACCTCGGCTGTAGTAGCAGTGCTTATGCCACTTGTAGAATCTGTGATAAACCCGGCCAGTATTACTTTTTTGTCTTTATTAAATACCCAGGCAATATTCGGCTTGCCCTGCACATAGGGCACCTTATATGTACCATCTGTTTGTAGCACACCATCAATAGACAGTGAAAAAATTCTGCAGGTAGTAGGGTCAATGGTGGTTCCCTCAGGAAATATAATCTTGATCGATTTCGTGGCTACACCGGCAGGTATTTCCTTGTCAGGAGGCTTTACCTCTGGCTTCTGATCTACTTTTTTGCACGAATTGAAAAGGAGTGCGATAAATGCAACTACCAAGATACGGACGGCGTTTTGCATACAATAAATTTTGTGTTTTTTAAATGCCCGGTTAAAACCATACTTAGTAAGTTGAAGGTCTTAGCAGAGTTGTTTGCATTATTTCATTGTATATCGTTAAGATCAGATATTGTCATCAATAATTTCAGAAAATACTTGAAACATTTTTGAATACCGGATAGAAAAAAAGGAGCCCCATACATGAGTACGGGACAGGTGAATCCGGGCACAATGAATCTTTTACCCGATACAAAGTATTGACCTTCCGGCAGACTGCATTATAAATGAATCTTGGTTGAAAACTACAAGTCTCAAATCATCATTACTATTTCTTCATTTTCTTTCCTGTCTTTTCCATAAACCTTCCCGAATCCTTCAATGCCTTATTCAAAAGAAATTCTATTTGTCCATTGATACTTCTGAATTCATCAGCAGCCCACTTCTCCAACGCGTTATAGACTTCCTTATCTAATCTTAATGCAAAATTTTTCTTATCATTACTCATAATGATTTTACTACAAGGTTATTGGTAAAGTGTACCGGTATTCAGCACAGGAGATGCTGCTTTCTCACCACAGAGCACTACCATCAGGTTGCTTACCATAGCAGCTTTCTTTTCATTGTCCAGTTCTATTATTTCTTTCTCGGATAATTTGTGCAAGGCCATCTCTACCATACCTACTGCGCCTTCCACTATTTTGGTTCGTGCTGCTACTATGGCGGTTGCCTGTTGACGCTGAAGCATGGCTCCTGCAATCTCAGAAGCATAAGCAAGATGGCTAATCCTTGCTTCAAGGATTATCACACCAGCTTTTTCCATTCTTTCATTCAGTTCCTTTACGAGCAATTCATTCACTTTGTCGCCACCATCACGAAGTGTGATTTCCGCATGTTCATCTTCGAGATTGTCATAGGCAAAACTTCCTGCAAGATGGCGTACTGCAGCTTCACTTTGTGTTTTGATATACGAATTGTAATCCGACACTTCATAAGCAGCTTTGTAGGTATCACGAACCTGCCATACAATTACAGCAGCTATCTCTATAGGATTACCCATTTTGTCATTCACTTTGAGCAATTGCCCCTGAAGATTATCTGCCCTTAAGCTGATCTTGTAAGTCATGTACAATGGATTCACAAAAAATAATCCATTGTGTTTGACGGTACCTACATACTTTCCAAAAAAGTTCAATACCCGTGAATGATTGGGATTTACAACTATTAACCCCTTTAATAAAATCACGAACACAAGCATAAACACAATACCTCCGGCAATGAACCATCCTGACTGTTCTCCGTTTGCAAAACAGAAGATGCACGCTCCAAGAAATATTACAGACAGAATCAGGGCTACAAATCCTGATATCGGTTTAATTATTTTTTCCATTTTCTAAAATTTAAATTGATATTATTTTGATATCAAAAGTATATACTAATTTCTAAAGAAGCAAATTTTGTTTCACAACTGTAGTTTGAGATCCATTTGCAGCCTTAGTCTACTATAACAGCCTGCAATTATTGCTCACGATAGATATAACTTTTCGAGAGGCAGGAATCCCGGAAGAAAAGAGATAATCAACAGAAATATTTTCTAAAAAGTTTAATTTATTGGACTTCTAATTCCCCTATTTTTGGCCTCTGTGCCCCAGGCACCAATAATTAATCAACAAAAAAACACTTTATGATCAAAAGAATTTTTACCGTTTTATTTCTTTCTCTCACCATCTTCAGGGCCAGCGCCGATGAAGGAATGTGGTTGCCCATGCTGTTAGGTCAGCAGGTATATCAGGATATGGTGAAGCATGGATTGAAATTATCAAAAGACCAATTGTACAGCATCAACCAACCGAGTATTAAAGATGCGATTGTAATCTTCGGCGGTGGCTGTACAGGAGAGATTGTGAGCGGCCAGGGACTAATCTTCACAAATCATCATTGTGGCTATGGCGCTATCAATACAGCGAGCACGCTGGAGCACAATTACCTGAAGGATGGATTTTATGCCTATTCCAAAGACCAGGAGATCAAAACCAATCTGACGGTCACTTTCCTTGAAAAGATTGTGGACGTAACAGCCGAGGTAGAAAAAGCACTTGCAGGTTTAGACTACCAACAGCGCGAACAGAAGATGCCTGAAGTATTCAAAGCCATCACTGATAAAGTGGCCGATCCGGCAAACAACATTTCCGGCCGTGTGTATAGCATGTTCAAAGGCAACCAATTCCTGATGTATGTGTACAAAATTTATAATGACATCAGGCTGGTAGGTGCGCCGCCTGAAGCTGTCGGAAAATTCGGAGGCGACACTGATAACTGGGAATGGCCACGTCATACGGGAGACTATTCCATCTTCCGAGTATATGCAACCAAAGATGGTAAGCCGGCAGAATACAGCAAAGACAATGTACCCCTGAAGCCAAAATGGTTCCTGCCTGTTTCATTGAAGGGATACAATGAAGGTAGCTATGCGATGATCTACGGCTACCCCGGAGGTACTAACCGCTACGAAATTTCATTTGGTGTGAAATTGAAAAACGAAATCGACAACCCATCACTTGTTGCGTTGCGCGATGTGAGGTTGAAAGCCATGCACGAAAGGATGGTAAAGGATCCCGCGGTGAAACTGAAACTGGCAGACAGCTATTCCAGCATTGCGAATTATTATAAATTTTACAAAGGCGAAACAGAGCAGTTGGAAAAATATCATGTTTACGAAAACAAACAGGATTTCGAAAAGAAATTTGAAGCCTGGGCAAAAGGGAAACCGGAGTTTGAAAACGTAATCAGTGATTATCAAAAAAATTATGAATCGTGGACGCCTTATGCCAAAGAGAGGGTTTACTTTATAGAAGGAATACTCGGTTCTCCGCTCGCAAACTTCGCCTCAAGCCTGGCAGGTTTGGAACGCGCATTGGTAAAGACTGGAAGTACACAGGCAGATTTGAACAGAGCAGTAGCCGGAGCAAGCAATGCCAGGGAGCGCTTTCTCGCAAAAGAAGACCTGCCAAGTGATGAAATAATTCTTGCTGCTACAGCAATGATGTATTACCAAAATGTAGATAAGAGCCAGCAACCCACTGCATTTTTTAATACACTCAAAGCTAATTATGGCTCCCTTGATGATGCAGCCACTTATAAGAAATGGGCACACGATGTTTTTGCCAATACCATCATTCTCGACAATGCCAGGTGGGAAGCATTTACAAAAAACCCGGATGCTTTGGTGTTGCAGAATGATCCTGCCTACAGTTATGCATCCGCTTTCCTTACCAATTACACCGGCAAATACGCCAGCGCATACAGGGCATTTACAGAAAAAAATAACGAGTTGGGAAGATTGTACCTGAAAGGCATCATGCAGATGGATCCTGTGAAGGCAAAGAAGATGTATCCGGATGCCAACTTCAGCATGAGAGTAAGCTATGGCAATGTAAAAAGCTACAGCCCGAAGGATGGTATCACCTACAACTATTACACGACAAGTGATGGAATTCTTCAGAAATACATTCCCGGTGATTACGAATTTGATCTGCCTTCAAAGGAAATTGAGTTGCTGAAGAAAAGAGATTTTGGTCAATACATTGACAAAAAGCACAATGCACTTCTGATTAATTTCATTACGACCAATGATATTACAGGTGGCAACTCAGGTTCGCCGGTGATGGATGGATATGGCAACCTGATCGGACTGGCATTTGATGGCAACTACGAGGCACTCAGCCACAAAATTCAGTTTGATAAGGACCTCAACAGAACAATCTGTGTGGACATTCGTTATGTGCTGTGGTGTATTGATAAGTTAGGAGGTGCGAAGAATATTATTAATGAATTAAAGTTGGTGAGGTAAATCTTTTAATCAGTAACAATGCGATGCTGCATCAATCAAATTGGTGCAGCATTTTTATTTGATCAGGATCGTGAGGCTGTCTCCAAAAGCTAAAGTTCGTCTTTGCGAGAGCTCAAACTCCAGGTCATTGCGAGGAGTGAAGCGACGAAGCCTGTCTCGTCGACAGACAGGCAAACCGTTCAATTAAAGCTCATTTCCTTAAAGAGATTGCTTCGCTTTACTCGCAATGACCAAACTTTCAACAAAGAGTTTGCTTCTCCGCCAAGATAGATATGCAAAGAACAAACTTTTCCGACGTGGCGGATCGCAATGACAAACATTCTGCGAGAACTCAAACTTCAGGTCATTGCGAGGAGTGAAGCGACGAAGCCTGTCTCGTCGACAGACAGGCAAACTGTTCAATCGAAGCTCACTTTCCTCATTGAGTTTACTTTTTCGCGACAGACCGCTCACAATAATCAGTTTTAGAGACAGCCTCATATTCAAGTTTGCCATCGATTTTCTCTATCTTGCCCGGCATGGAATCTCTCACCTACTCCCAGGCATTGAATCGCATCAAAAGTTACTGCGCTTACCAGGAAAGGTGTCATTCAGAAGTAAGTGAGAAATTGTTCACGATGGGGATGTCTCCAATTGAAAGAGATGACATTATTTCCCAACTCATCACAGAAAATTATCTCAACGAAGAGCGATTTGCCATCCAGTTCGCTGGTGGTAAATTTCGAATGAAAAACTGGGGAAAGAACAAAATCATCATGGAATTAAAGGCGAGGAAAGTAAGCGACTATTGCATCCGAAAGGCGATGAACTCCATCAATGAACATGATTATAAAAATGCTTTCTATAAACTTGCCGAAAAAAAACGGCTCTCACTAAAGAGTGAAAAAAACATCTTTACCCGAAAAAGAAAGATAAAAGACTACCTGCTTGCGAAAGGTTTTTCAACAGATGACATCTACCCATATCTTGCCGGTATTTAACCTGCAATCGTCAGAAGAAATACAGACTTCTCTATAGCCATGACACTGTGCCCGATTCCCTTGTGCAATGTAACCATCATTCCCTGTGAAAGTTCGGAGGTGCCTTCATCACTCACAAACTGAATCTTCCCTTCCAGCACCTGCACACTGATCACACCTTCTGCTTTGTGCTTTGCTATCTCGGTACCCGTATGCAGCGCTATCAGCACGATGCGCATCCCATCGGTTTTAAAAACTGTGATTGCATTTCGATCACCCGTCCTCCAGGTCTTTTCATCCCTGATCTGATCTGTGAATTGCATTAAATCGATTGCTACCATCGGTGCATCAAGTACACGTGGGCTTCCGGGTCTGAGATCAGTAGGGCTGTTGTATTTGTTTTCCATGATCTTACGTTTTAAAAATGACTATCAAAAATTAATCCTTAATTGTCAATCGATCTTCAATTCAACTGCGGGATCCCAAAATATTTTTTCAAAATCAACTACTTTATCATCCACCACTTTTATTTTTTCTTTTTCGAGCAGTTCCTGCATTCTTGTTGGAGTACCAAAATGCGCTTTACCCGTGAGCATTCCATTACGATTGACCACCCGATGTGCCGGGACTTTTTCTGTAGATAGTTGCGAACCGTTCAACGCCCATCCCACCATGCGTGAAGACATTTTTGTGCCAAGGTATTTTGCAATGGCACCGTAAGAAGTAACGCGTCCCTTTGGGATCAGTTTTGCTACTTCAAATACATCTTCATAAAACGTTCCCTGCCTGTGCGCATCACGAGGCTTTTCCTTAGTTATTATCTTAGGCTTACTCTGTTTCATGCACACTGTATTTCTCTTTGTAAAATTTGTCAAAGGCTGCCACATCAGTATCCCAATTTTCCGGCAGCGCAAAGCAAATATAAAATACCTTATTGCTACCGGAGATGTCAAGGCTTTCGTAATACGTTTTGATGTGAAGATCTTCAGGGATATTCTTTTGAGCATGTACGTCAGCAATGTCTGTTACAGTATGCAATCTGCACTGAGTAATCACTTCGTGCGTGAAATGATAAAGATCCGGAGAGTCTGTTTTCAGACGAATCAAACCACCGGATTTCAATATTCTCTGATACGCTTTCAGAAAACGGGGATGAGTCAGGCGTTTCTTTGCTCTTGACATTCTCAATTGTGGATCGGGAAAGGTGATCCAAATTTCATCAACTTCACCTGGGGCAAAATAGTTGGCAATTTTTTCAATCTGTGTTCTAATAAAAACCGCATTCTTCATTTGATGTTCCAATGCGTAGGTGGCCCCTTTCCAAATACGGTTCCCTTTCAGGTCGACACCCATAAAATTTTTCTGTGGATATTTTTCTGCAAGCGCAATGGTGTATTCTCCTTTGCCGCATGCGAGTTCCAGTACTATCGGGTTTTTGTTTCCAAATACCTCATGCCAGCACCCCTGCATGTTTTCCGGATATTGAAACACATTGGGATAAGTAGCAATCGCTGCAAACCGCTTTAATTTTTTGTGTGCCATGCGGCGAAATTAAAGAGAAGAAAAATAAATTCTTCCAGGGTGTTTGAATCTCTTTATCTCAGATCCTTCAGCGCAACGCTTTCATTATTGACGCCGGGAAACAATGCATTGATCTGTGCTGCCAGTTCACTTTTTCTGTTTACGAGTGCTGAGGTTTCATCATAGCACTTATTGCTGTCGTCTTCACGCTGCAGTTTCAGTACCTTTTGTTTCAATTCGGCGTCGGCATTCATAGAACATTTTACAAGTACAAGAAAGGTGATCGTCCTGCATCCATTCTCATCAATTGTTTTGAATGAAGGTTGTTTTTTCATTTCGCGGCAAAGGCTGTCAGTATCTACACTTACTTTGGCCAGTGATACGGCAGTACTTGAAATGTAAGAGGCAATTTCAGGTTTTATCTTAGGAATTGCTTTGTTGTAAAAACTGATCGCTTCCGGAGAAACGGCGTTGTGCATTTGAGCATTGCAAAAGAGAAAAGCCGGTATGGTAGATATTGCAAGTAGAAACTTTTTCATAATAAAAGAGTTTTACCTGTATTTAAAACGATTCTATGGTGTTGAAAATTTGATGTCCGGTAGGTTTTTTTCCGGTATTTTCATACGTGCGTAATTTTTCCCACTACTCTCACTCATCAAATAAGTATAACCACGGCGTGGTTCTGCGGAAATCAACGCAATAGAAAGATTTACTGAGGTGAAATATTCCTGAATCTGTACGGAGTTGACTTGTCTGCCAGTATTTTTATTAACGCAATAACCATAATATTTACAATTACGCCCAAAACAACCCCCACAATCCAGCTCAATGTTGAAACCTTTCGATGGCGTAATATTTCCCAAAAAAACAAAATAATTATCGGAAGAAAAAGTACCCAGCTTGTAAACATTCCGGGGTTGTAGATTGTTTTTCCCCTGATATTGAAAAGGAAGGTATGCGCTATGAAATTTCCGATAGAAACCATTATTGCAGTAATGGATAACCATACAGCGCTCCCGGGTAACAGGGCTGCCATGAAATAGATCAACCAGCCTCCCGTATTAATGATCATCGAAGTGTTGGTATTCAGCGGAAATCTATCCGGATGATCACTTGGGAACATGACGGTATTGATCATTTTCGGAAAGGTGCCCGGATATTTGTACTCTTCTAACTGGTGCACCCACAATGCAACAAGATTCAGCCATATCAGCCAGTGAAAATATTCGATAGAAGTCCCGTTGATGAGTAAAAAGATAATCGTAACTACGGCAAGCATACCTCCTGCATCAAACCAGTGATTTCTGAACCAATTCATTTGAAAAATATTTTGAAGAATAAAATCCTGTTCTCATTTCCTGCTCAAACATTCTTAACCTATTACCTTTGAAAAATGATCCATGTAGGCCAGTTCAACAAACTCAAAGTTTTGAGATCAAAAACCGCAGGGCTGTATCTCGAAGGTACGGATGATGGCATTTTACTTCCAACTCGTTTTGTACCTGACGGTACTAAGGAAGGAGAAGAACTGAATGTTTTTCTATATCACGACAGTGAAGGCCGGCTCATTGCCACTACTCAAAAACCTGCAGGATGTGTCGGAGACATTGTATTGCTGAGAGCAGTGGAAGTAACATCATTCGGTGCATTTCTCGATTTCGGTTTGATGAAGGATTTACTCATTCCACAAAAAAATATCAGGAGCCACATCCGCAAGAACGGAGAATACCTCGTAAAAATAATTCTCGATGAAAAAACCGGCAGGCTCAGCGCTACGGAATACCTCGAAGATTCATTGAGCAATGAACATCTCACCGTCAAAGAAATGGACGAAGCCTCTATGACGGTTTATCGCAAAACACAAATCGGCTATGAAATCATCATCAATAACAGGCACAGGGGTATCCTGCATTTCAACGAAGTATATCGGCCTCTCAGGACCGGAGATCATTTTCGTGGTTTTGTGAAAAGGATTTTTAAAAGCAAAACATCGGGCGAAACGCTCATCGATGTCGTGGCCGGAAAGCCGGGCTACGCAAGGGTGGAGGATGAATCAGATAGGATATTGCGATTGCTGGAAGACTACGGTGGCCGTCTGCCTTACAACGATAAATCGGACCCGGAGGCTATTTACAATTTTTTCAAAGTGAGTAAGAAGACATTCAAGATGGCGATCGGGAAGTTGTACAAACAACAAAAGATCATGATAGAAGATTCAGGGATTAGGCTAATTGAATGAATTCGTTTACCTAAGTCTCCAACTTGCAGAAAAGACTAAATTAGACACGAAATGAAAAAAGAACAGATAAACGAACTCTTTCAGAAATTTCAGGACGCTTGTTATGTCTATGAAGGTGTAGAATGCTGGAGCGCAAGAGAGTTACAGGTAATACTCGGTTATTCCAAATGGGAAAACTTTTCAAAAGTGATTGACAAAGCCAAAACTTCCTGTGAAGTTAGTGGTGTTGAAGTAAAAAACCATTTTCCTGATGTCAGGAAAATGGTCACTATAGGAAGTGGTTCAGAAAGGGAAATTATTGATATTGCACTCACAAGGTATGCGTGTTATTTAGTCGCGCAAAATGGAGACCCATCTAAAAGTGAAATTGCTTTTGCTCAAACTTATTTTGCAGTTCAGACCCGGAGACAGGAAATCGTTGAGCAGCGTTTACTAGATGTTGCAAGGGTTAATGCAAGGGAAAAGCTTTCCAAATCGGAGAGGAAACTTTCAGGTATCATTTATGAAAGGGGTGTTGATGACAGAGGATTTGCGATTATCAGAAGTAAAGGAGATGCAGCTTTGTTTGGAGGCTTCAGCACAAAGGATATGAAGCGCAAACTGCGAATCCCCGAAAACAAACCACTGGCAGATTTCCTACCAACATTGACTATCAAAGCTAAAGATTTTGCAACTGAACTCACCAGTCATAATGTAGTTGAGAAAGACCTAAAGGGTGATTCCTCAATCTCCAGAGAACATATTGACAACAATTTTGCGGTTCGCAAAATGCTTCACGAGAGAGGTGTAAAGCCTGAAGCATTACCGCCTTCAGAGGATACTGCAAAACTGAAGCGAAAGTTAGAGGCTGAGGAAAAAAGTGTTTTAAGAGAAGTGAAGAAATTCAAAAGGAACAAAAAGTAATTGTACCTATTAATTTGAGACACATTGCAAAATAGTATTTCAAAGAGCTTTTCTGTTAATCTAAACATTAATGAAATCCAGTCCAATTGTTATTACTTCTTTCCACAAACGGTAAAAGGGATATTTTCTCTTTCAATACCTTTATCCCCGCTTTTCTTATCCAATCAGCATAAACATTCCAAATGAAAAAGATTATTTTCTCAATTTGTTTTGTGCTTGCAACTCTCATTGCTTCAGCACAAACCGAACCGCTATGGCTTCGGTATCCGGCCATTTCTCCTGACGGAAATTTTATTGTTTTCAGTTACAAAGGCGACCTGTACAAGGTACCCTCAAAAGGAGGAACGGCTGTTCCGCTCACGATTCATCCCGCTTATGATACAAGACCTGTATGGAGCCATGACGGCAAAAAGATCGCCTTTGCCAGCGACCGGTTTGGAAATTTTGATGTGTATGTAATCTCCGCTGATGGTGGAGAACCTACCCGGCTTACTTTCAATTCGGCTTCGGATATTCCGCAGGATTTTTCAGCCGACAATTCCAAAGTTATTTTCAGCACCAATCGGCATGACCTCTCTCGGTCTGCACGATTCCCCATCGACGGTATTTTCAGAAAATTATTTGAAGTGCCTGTGAAAGGTGGCAGAAGCGTATTGATCAACGAGGCCGGAACAGATTATGCGAAATACAGCCCGGATGGCAGTGAAATTATTTTTGAAGACATCAAGGGATATGAAGATCCCTGGCGCAAACATCACACCTCATCTGTAACACGCGATATCTGGCTCTACAATGGGAAAGCAAACAACTATACAAAACTCACATCATTCAATGGCGAAGACCGTGAGCCTGTATTCAGCAGCGATGGTAAAAACTTCTATTGGATCAGTGAGGAAAGCGGCACACTCAATGTTTATGAAAAACCTGTAGCCGGTGGCACTGCCAGGCAGTTGACACAATTCAAAGGCAACCCAGTAAGGCACCTGAGCATATCGGGCAACAATACACTTTGCTTCACATATAACGGTAGCATATACACGATGACGCCCGGTAGCCAGCCTGTGAAGTTGAATTTACAGATACTCACTGAAAACAGCAGCAACTCAGATAAAGTACAGCCTGTCACTTCCGGTACTGAAATGGAATTATCTCCTGACGGAAAACAAATTGCATTTGTATATAGAGGCGAAGTATTCGTAACATCTGTAGAAGGCAGTTTCACCAAACGCATAACCAACACTCCTTTCCAGGAACGAAGCGTTTCATTTTCAAAAGATGGACGCAGTCTTTATTATGCAGCAGAGCATGAAGGAACCGGATGGGACATCATGAAGACTTCTATTGAAAGAAAAGAAGAGCCTTTCTTCTTTAACGCCACTGTTTTGAAAACCGAAAAGGTGATTGAAACAAATCTTGACGAATTTCAACCGGTCATTTCTCCTGATGGTAAAAAAATCGCTTATCTCGAAGAAAGAAATACCCTCAAAGTTTTTGATATCGACAAAAACAAAACCACTACCATCATTCCCAAAGGGCAGAATTTTTCTTACTCCGATGGCGACCAGAATTACACCTGGAGCCCGGACAGCCGATACCTTGCAGCACAGGATTCGAGAGGTTACTATACCAGTGATGGCGTTGTAGTATTTGATGTGAATAATCCGGGCAAAGGAACTGATATTACCTTGTCAGGATTTGGAACGGGTGGCATGCAATGGGGAATGAACGGGAAAGCGCTGTTGTGGATCACCAGCAAGTACGGAAAGCAACCATTGGCCTACCAGGGAGCGAGAGAAGTAGATGTATATGCAACATTCTTCGACAAGGATGCGTATGACCAGTTCAAATTGAGTAAGGATGAATTCGACCTGAAGAAAGAAGAAAAAGATACTACCAAAAAGAATTCAAAAGACACCACGCTGAATAAAAAAGACAAAGAACCTTTCAATCCGGATTTTGCAAATCTCGATAGCAGGGAGGTGCGCCTCACTCCGGGCTCTGTCAATCTCGGCGGCTATGCGCTTTCTCCCAAAGGAGACAAACTGTTTGTGCTGGCGCAATTTGAAAAAGGATATGACCTGTGGCAGATAGATACGCGTACCAAAGAAATAAAATCACTTGCCAAACTGGGAGCAGGTTTTGCAGCCATACAACAAAGCAATGACGGAAAGTTCCTGATCGTAATGGCCAACGGACGGCTTTCTAAAGTAGATGTCAATACCGGAAAGATGGAACCGATCTCTATCAAAAGCGAAATGGTGGTGGACGAAGCAGGAGAACGTGATTACATCTTCCATCATGCATGGCGCCAGGTACTGAAGAAATTTTATGACCCTACGATTCATGGTATCGATTGGAAAGGATATGAAAAGACTTATGAAAGGTTTCTTCCATTCATCAATAACAATTATGACTTCCGCGAATTGCTGAGTGAAATGTTAGGAGAACTGAATGCCTCACACACCGGTGGAAGGTATCGCCCGCAATTCACCAATCCGGATGAAACTGCAGCGCTGGGATTGTTGTTTGACGAATCAAAGAGGGGCAATGGATTAGTGATCAATGAAGTGATAGCAGGAGGACCTTTGGATAAAGCAGAATCAAAAGTTCGTGCCGGCCAAACGATCATGGCGATTGATGGCAACAACATAACAGATGCTAACGACTGGGCAATTTATCTGAACAGAAAAAAAGATCAGAACGTCCTGCTCACCGTCAGAGGCACCGATGGAAAAACATTTGACGAAGTAGTAAAACCAATTTCATTAGGTGAAGAAAACGGATTGTTGTACAAAAGATGGACAAAGAAGATGGAGGATATGGTAAACAAACTGAGCAATGGTAAAGTGGGTTATGTACATGTACAGGCCATGAATGATGCGAGCTACCGAAATGTGTATGATGAAGTGTTGGGAAAAAACAGGGATAAAGAAGCATTGATTGTGGACACAAGATTCAATGGTGGCGGATGGCTGCACGAAGACCTGACTACCTTTCTGAGTGGAAAGGAATATATCAGGTATGTACCTTATGGAGTGAAACCGGTGGCAGGAGGCGAGCCTGCCGACAAATGGGATAAGCCAAGTTGCGTGGTGATGAATGAAGCCAACTACAGTGATGCACACGTATTCCCTTATGCATACAGAGCCAAAGGAATCGGCAAACTGATTGGAATGCCTGTAGCCGGCACCGGTACGGCAGTGTGGTGGGAAACGCAGATAGACCCTACAATGGTATTTGGTATTCCAATGATAGCAGTGATCGGGCTGAAAGAAAATCGTCCGTTGGAGAATATGCAGTTGGAGCCCGATATCAAAGTAGAAGATGATTACAACAAGATTCTTACCGGAGAGGACCAGCAAATAGAAGCTGCAGTGAAAGAAATGCTGAAGGAAGCGGGGAAGTAAATCAAAATTTTGATTTTTCAAAAAGCCGGCTACTTACGCAGCCGGCTTTTTTATTTTTAAGGAATAATCGGCTCCCTCAAGAATCAGAGTTTTGTCATCCCGATTCGCCGCAGCGAATCGGGATGACAGTCAATCCTGAACTCACTGCTACAATTGAACTTTCCCTATTTGTTTTTCCTCACTTCAATAAAAAGATGATATCTAATACTATAATGACATATTAAATAGACCAAAAAAAACCTGAAAAAATATACTGATATGAGCAGGTGGATATGA
>JBDHYH010000038.1:0-29283 GCA_039811325.1 Chitinophagaceae bacterium
TCCAATACCACTGGAAGCAATAATACTGCCAGTGGGGTTTCTTCTCTTTATTCCAATACCACAGGAAGCGCTAATACTGCCAATGGCTCCTATTCAATTAATTCCAATACCACAGGAAGCGATAATACCGCCAGTGGGGTTAGTTCCCTTTATCAAAACACTTCCGGAAATTCCAATGTAGCCATTGGCAGCCATTCTTTATTTTCAAACACCGACCGGAGCAACCTGGTAGCCATTGGCGACAACGCTTTATACAATAATGGGTTGGGCGCTTCTTTAAGTTATCATAGTATTAACAATACGGCAATAGGCAGCAAGGCGCTCTATAGTAATACCAAAGGATACTCTAATACTGCCAGTGGGGTTTGGTCCCTCTATTCCAATACCACAGGATACTTTAATACCGCAAGTGGGGCTCAGTCTCTTTATTCCAATACCACAGGATTCTCTAATACTGCCAGTGGGGATGGTTCTCTTTATTCCAATACCACTGGAAGCAATAATACTGCCAGTGGGGTTTCTTCTCTTTATTCCAATACCACAGGAAGCGCTAATACCGCCAGTGGGTATGGTTCACTTCGATTGAACACCACCGGGAATAATAATACCGCCAATGGTTACCAATCACTTTTGTCTAACAACACTGGGGTTAACAATACTGCCAATGGCACCCAAGCACTTTATTCCAACACTACCGGGAGTTTCAATACGGCCAACGGCGTCTATTCACTTTTTTCCAACACCGAAGGCTTTAGCAATGCCACCAATGGTTACGCATCACTTAATAAAAACACCACCGGGCAATACAATACCGCCAATGGCTCCTCTTCACTTTATTCCAATACCACAGGAAGCTATAATACCGCCAGCGGGGGTGGTTCTCTTTATTCCAATACCACTGGAAGTAATAATACTGCAATCGGGTATGCTGCAGATGTCAGTTCAGGCAATCTTACCAATGCCACGGCAATCGGGTATAATGCAACAGTCAATGCCAGCGATAAAGTACGAATTGGAAATACCAGTGTAACAGTGATAGAAGGTCAGGTTGCTTTTTCCTTTCCCTCTGATGCCCGCTTTAAATACCATATTCATGAAAATGTACCCGGCCTTGATTTTATTACCCGGCTAAAACCGGTTACTTATTATTTCGATACGGAAAATCTGGATAACTTTACCAAAACCGGCAGGCTTGGTAGCAGTATAATTCATACTGCTGCTTACACCGGGGAAAAACAATTGCATACCGGTTTCCTGGCGCAGGATGTGGAAAAGATTGTGAAGGAACTGGGTTATGATTTTGACGGCCTGCATAAGCCCGCCAACGACCGTGACCATTATAGCCTTGCCTACAGCCAGTTCATTATGCCGCTGGTAAAAGCGGTGCAGGAGCAGCAAAAAATTATTGACGAATTAAAAAAGCAAAATGTAGAATTTCTAAAGCGCATTGAAGCGTTGGAGCAGAAATGAAGTTTTTTCGAGGTATGACATCATGAACTCCTGCTTCCCCAAAAGGGAAAAACAGAAAAAATAGACTTTATAGCGGAAAAATATTTTATTTTTATGAACGAAATCGAATCCTCTAAAAACCTGCTAATCCCTGAAATAGATTTTGGCCAGTTATTTAAATCTTTCAGCATGGATAGGGAATGCATCTTACTTTTTTCTTCTACTAATCTGACTCAATTTGTTTTGATGGTAACTCTTACACCTCCTTCAAAGCAAAGCAGCAAGAGTGCTGCCGGTACCTGGGGATAGTGGTTTAAAAACCACACGAATATGTGGTTTTCTAAGATTGGAAAAGGAACTAAGTTTGATGTGTGATTCCGATTATTGAGTTAATCAGGCCATTTATGCATTCAATAACTCCGAATAATAAATGTGAAAGATATGGTTCTATATTCAGGTTAATTTTATAATTGGTATTCCGGTTTATTCAAAATTTCTTTTATGAAAAAAAAATTACAACTCATCATCGCACTGGTTATACTTTCAACCGGCCTCAAAGCACAGTTGTACAACAACGGCGCTACGATCACCATTCAGAATAATGCTTATGTAATGGTAACCGGTAAACTTACGAACGCGAGCGGTACCATTACTAATGATGGCAAATTGGAAGTACAGGGAGATTTTATCAATTCTGCAACTTACACCTCTACCGGTAATGAAGATTCGGTAATCATGTCGGGTACCGGAACCTCACTATTGACTGCCGGTGGCGCTGTGATCAACTATCTTACCATCAATAAAACCACCAGCGCTGATATTGTAAAATTAGGTGGAACAGCCACAGTGAATACAAAGTTGGATTTTCTTTCAGGCACATTCACAACCGACCCGATCACAAATCCTTCCTATTTATTATCATCACCGTCGAGTGCAGTTTATAATTTTAATCCGGGTAATGAAATCATAGGCCGGGTGCAAAGAACGGGATGGAGCAATGGCACTGCAAGGATGTTTAATCAAACCAACATGCAGGTAACAACCAACGGAGGCACTGCACCTTCGGACGTCACAGTTACCATGATACCTCAAAGTGGCGGCGGCGACCCTACTCAAACTGAAAGGGAAGTAACGAGGAAATTTCAATTTAGTCAAACGGGTGGTTCAGGCTTTTCTGCGGACATCCGATTTCCATATATCACCTCTGAATTGAATACAAATGTAGAAGGTAATATTGTACCATGGGAATTGATTTCCTCAGAATGGAATGCCAGGTTAACTCCTGTCAGTCATGACCTGGTGAATCATTATGTATCCACTACAGGCATACCAGGCGCTGATCTTGCAAATGAATGGAAACTCGCAGACCCGAAATATACATTTAATGTTACGGCCGAATTGAGAGGGTCCTGGAACGGTACCAACATGAACACCACTTTGAACTCGGCAGGATATCTTCCTTTATCACAACCGTACAATACCACTCCATTCAATTATGCAGGTACAGAATCGGTGGGCAGTATTCCAAATTCAAACATTGTGGACTGGGTACTGGTGGAACACCGCAAACCGTCAAGCGGTTTACCAACTGATGCAACATCCGCCACCATCACCGGACGTAGCGCCGGGTTCTTGCTGAATAATGGAACAGTGGTCGGACTTGATGGTGTAACTCAGATAGCATTTGATATCACCAAGCAGGGGAATTCATTCATAGTGGTTCGTCACCGGAATCACCTCGGTGTGATGAGTAATGCAATAGCGTCTAATGTTTCCGGAACATTTACCAATGACTATTCAGTTTTGGCGAATTGTTATAAGCCAACCGGCGCCCCGTCTGACCCTGTTACCCTATTATCAGGTGGAATCAAATATGGAATGTGGGCCGGCGATGCCAACAAGAACGGAGTAGTGAATGTGATAGATATTAATTCAGTAAAAGTTGCCGTTGCAGGTTCTGCTACAGGTTATTTATTCTCTGATATTAATCTGAGCAATAGTGTCAACGTTACTGATATTAACCTTACGAAGGTAACCCTGTCCTTGTCTGGGTCAGGAGGTGTTTCAGGAAAAGCGGGGCATACACCAGATCATGAAGTACGAACCAATATTCCGGACCCAATAGTCGATTAAATAGAATTTCAACACTCTAAAAAAAAGTTATGAAACGTTACTTCTACAAACCTATTCTGATATTAGGCGTTTTGGTTTGTTCTTTTTCATTTCGCATGAATGCTCAGACATGTGAGTGGAGATTGGTAAATCCAACATACAGTAGTGTAGATCCGGATGGTGCAGGACCTGCGACCGGATCTGTTACATTTACAATGCAAATACATACTATCAGTGGTTCGATTCCAAATATGACGGGAATATCAACTGGGTGGAGTTATCAATCCTCAAACGTAATGTTACCTACAGGAGCTCCATGCGGTATTACTTCCATACCACAACCTGTAAACGTTACCATGTCTCCTGCCTTTGCAGGATGGACCTACAATTATGTAAACGAATGCAGTGGAACAGTAAATTTCACTACAGGTGGCCAAACCTTTGACAGGAGATCGGCAGGAACCATAGACGGTGGATCCCTTACGATTACAACTGCATGGATGGATATTTATACCGTTACACTTTGGACTTTGGGCACGGTTTCCCCTGAAGGTGGATATGTAGCGCTCAATTCGGGAGAAGGAGGATCTCCGGGTGAATTCACAACTTATGCAGTAGCAGATATAGACGCAAATGGTTTCCCGGTGAATTCACTTACTTACACTACTCCGCTTGCTTTAGGTTCCGGTGTTGCGCCTGTTACCTTCTCCGGGTTTAATGCTAAGTGTACGAATAAAGGAACCTTGGTAAGTTGGTCTACCGCTTCTGAATTCAATGCAGATTATTTTGAAGTCCAAAGAAGCTTCAATGGTAATGATTGGGCCTCAGTAGGCAGAGTGAAGGCTTCCGGAACCTCATCTGATCCGCACGATTACCAATTACCTGATGCGATTGGTGGAAACTCTTTATATAGGGTCAGACAGGTGGATATGGATGGGCATGCTACCTATACGAGCATTATCAGGACCAACTGTGAGGTCAATAATATGGGTATGGTTATTTATCCGGTACCAGCACATAACATCCTGAATGTGGTGATTAGTTCAGATAAATCGGTTAAAACAAAATTGATTGTAATTGATGGCGTAGGGAGAATCGTTAGAGGTATGGAAGTGAATTTGTTCAAGGGGAATAACACCTTCCAGTTTGATTTGAAAGGGTTGAGCAGTGGAGAATATTTGATACGCAGCAGTGATCCGGGTATTGACCTGAACAGGAAATTTAATATAGCAAGGTAGGAATTGGAATATTTGAATTCTCTGGCGGAAGTCGGTTTCACAAGGATGGATGAACCGTGGTTGAAGCATGCTTTGACCACGGTAATCCGTTTTTTTTGAAAAGGTCGGCTACCCCCCTTCGTTTTACAATTCAGAGCCCGGTCCCCGGAAAAACCTATGCATTTTCTTAGACGCTTATGCTTTTTTGTAAATAATTGTCTTTCCAAAAAGCCGGGATTGTTTGTGACTTCATGATTAATTTCAGGACGATGAATAGCAGCAACAAATAAAAAATACCCTTTTTTATAACATTGAATTTTTTACAAGCTCTTTCGGAAATGCAGTTATCGGCTTGTTTGAATGGCTTACTTTCAGCAGGTTTATCAGTGGAAGATGTGGTATTGGGTTAAAGTGTCAGGATCTATTGGTCATTTCATTTTAATATCTGCTATCGGTGTCACCGCATGGCAACTGATTTATCGGGAAGGCCACCACATTCCTTTATTACACTTTATAATATTGACTTGTAGTGAATACCGGTTTCATGGTTCATAGAGAAAAGGATGAATCACTGCACAGGCAATTTTGCTACATCATCACGCATAATTACAATCATTATTTTGAGATTAATAATTTTCATTTCACTTTTCTATCTTCCCAATAATTGTTAGAACTTCTCAGCTGCCCTACTTTTTTAGGCAATACGTTATAGTCTTCCCAATTGCGCCGGGATACGGCCTTTTTAAGGCCAGGGAATCAGCAGAGATAAACAAGATGGTGGCATAAACAGTATCAAGTGATGCCAAAAGGAGCTTATCATCATTGGTGATTTTCCATGCATTCGCCAGCCAGCTACAGTCTTTATTGTCGTTTACTGCTTTTGTGTTTGAAAATATTTCTGATCTCGGATTTTCAATTGGAGAGCGCCCATTTTTAAACTCCATAAAACAATTTATGGGCGAATTGATATTATTCGTAATGGTGGGCTGGCCGGATTCTTCAATGATTACTTGTCTCAGATCCCAATGACCTAATAGCTTTTTCTCTTCACCTGAAAGAATAACACCCGAACTATTCTTCTTGCAGGATAAAGAGCAACACATTGTGAATACAATTAACACAAGAATTGATGGCTTCAATACTTTTGGTTTTATAAAAAAAGTAGTCATAATCTCAAATTTTATTCAAAAAACAAATTTCTCTTTTAGGTTTTTAAGGATACCCGGTCGAGACAACATAATTTGGAGTTTTTCATACATGTAGGTTATCAACAATTATTCTGTTTATAGGTTGTTGGCTACCTGAAAATTCTAAGCAATCCTTTCAAACAACGGGCATGCATTTTCTTTCTGCGGAATCGGTTGACCGGCACGAATCAGGTCAATAATATTGAATGATTTTGTATGACAAAACGGGCACGAATGCACATCGCCTATTGAGTCTATATACACGCTTCTGCTTCCGGAGAAGCAACCGACACGTCGTTGATGATAGCCATGATACAGCAGGGTAGGATAGTACTGATAAGTTTTGGAATGATTCACCTCTGCGAAAAACTCCTCGAGAGTTCTGATATGTTTTTCATCTAACAAAACATTCTTGCCTCCGTAATGACCGATGTCTCTTGGTTCCAGAAATTGTACAAACTGAACGCCGAGTTCTTTTGCAAATTCAAAATAGGGATGCAGGTGGCCACCTTCAATGAATGCTTTGGTAACACATACACTGATGGCTGAAACCATACCGGCAGCTTTTACTGCCTTCACTGCTTCGGTGGCATGCTGAAATGAATCCTTGTGTCCACGGAAAATATTGTGCATCTCCGGAATGTAATGATCGATACTTACGACCACGCCTGTACATCCTGCCTGCTTGAGTAGCCGCACATTTTCGGGTGTACAATTGAAGCCGGAAGTCAGTACCCATGTTACACATTTCCCTTTGACATGACTGAGCAGATCCAACAGGTCTTTAAACCGTACCATCGGTTCACCTCCGCTGAAATGAAATTGCTGCACACCCTCTTTCTGATAGAAATCCAGTGTTTGCAAAAGGTCATCTTTTGTAAATACTTCGCGATGGTTGAGATTATCCCATTCGAAACAATGTTCGCAGCGCATCGGGCACTTACGGGTGATGGCGAGAAATACAAAATTTGTTTTCTCGGCTACATAAGCGTTTTCGGAGCTATGCCTTCTGAATTCACTCTTGCACACTTCGTCAAATTCCTTAGAAGGCCACCCGGGCGAGTACATGGAGAAATAATATTTGCCACTGATCCGGTAAACTTTTTTGATCTTGCCCGCCCAAACCTTTTTACGCAGCCCATTCATCGTTTTGTTGGTTTGCCAGATTTCTTTTGGTTTTTTTATGGATACACAGGCGAGGAAAAATAGCCTTGCTTTAATTGCGAAGAGAATTATTTTTCTCTCCAGGAACCCACAGGCGTTCAAGTCAGAAATTTCCTCCTCAGGGATGGACATCATGAGATTGGTATTACTCGTTAAAAAAGTTTTTTGCAATGTCGGGATTGTTGTTTCCATATATTTTATTTTTCAGAATGAGGATTGATTTTTTGTGTTTTAAAGATTATCATAGCGCGGATACCTTTACGTACTTTTTTGTCGTTTCCATTTGATAGAAGCGCTGGATGAAGGAAGGTCTATGCCGCCGTCTGGTCTCCGACCTACGGCATCAAAATACTTTACATCCCTATTCTTGCCGTTGACCGGAGACCACACGGCGGTTGCATCTAAAAATGTTCCGATCACAATCATGGTTTAAGTTTTAAAAATTATTGCTTTGCCAATGAAGCCATGTTGGTATTGGAAAATTGTTTGTAAAGCCGTACACTGTAAAGAGGGAATGCTCCGGGTTTTTCAAACTGCTTCAGGAAAGCAACATTTGGCGCTCCTTTGAAGTCCCTCACATGCGTATAGTAGCCCCTGGTATGGAGAAAATAGGATTGCGTTTTACTTTCATCTATTGGCTTAGCCTTATATTCAAGAGTTACCACATTGCCGGGTACCGGCTGTTCAAGATATTTTCCATCCTTGTTTTTCAACAGGTCCAGCACATCTTTTCCTGTTTCATCTATAGCCGAAGAAGGAGTCAATGATGTTACCTGGAAATTTCTGTCGCTCGAAAAATCCATTGCGGCATAATCTATTTCCCAAAACATAAAACCACTGCTCAATTGAATCTCTATTGGATCACTTTGGAAATTTGTAAGGTCCACCGGCACCACGATCTGCCTGGTAGCGAGGGGGCCGATGGTAGTGAGTTCTGCTATTTTCTTCCAGCCGGCAGTGGTCTTAATTGAAACCTGGAGTGGAATTTTTTGATCGGCTACCCATTTTAGAATTTCAGCAGCCGGCTTCTTATTTTGTTTTTTTACATAGGTAGCATAATAACTTCCGAAATGTTTGGCCAGTTCGCCATAGAGATAATCCAACCAGTAAGAATTTTTGAGTGACAGGATGAGTTTGCCTTTATTCGAATTCCCGGGGTTATTGAATTTCATTTCCACCTGATTCGTGCCATTAGCAGAAGTGCTGTCGGCAAAATGCAATAATGCATTATCGTCTTTATTACAAAGCGCAGGCAATGCGTCTTTGTGATCTCCCGTCCATGCCGATATTGGAGCCTGGGGATGGTCAACACTGTATAGATTTCCTTTTTCATCGGCTATCACCTGCATGTCCTTGTTATGAGTAACAACCATGAGGTCTGCAAAATCAGTGTACTGCCGCTCTTTCAATTCATTACTGATTTTTACTTTCAACATTCCATCATCCGTTCTTTGCATTCGGAGCGGCATGAAGTCTTCCCGCGCCAACTGAGGATAGATTGCGCCGCCATATATTTCACCCTGGACTGCAAACTCACCATTGTGGTAAGCGCTGACGAATGGACACGAACTCTTGGTAGCTAAAAAGATGATCCCAACAAGGGCTACTGCTCCCAGCGTGTAACCGATAGCGCCCAGCACGTAACTATTGGTGGTCCTCTTCTGGTCTTTTTCAATTACTTCTATTTTTTGAATGCGGTCAAGTCCCAGTGTGATATCTCCTACTTTGATAAGGGTGTCCTGGTCGATATAGAGGTGGACTTCATTGAGCACACTGAAGTCCTTGTAAATTTTCTTTGGATTGGCGATAGCTGTTTGATGATCCGGAGGAAGCCTATCCAGCGTGCCGGTAATGCTTTGCCTGTCTTCACTTAAGACTACGTGGCCCAGGTGCCATGCCTTTTCACCATTGTGTAAAACAAAATATCTTTGATTGTTTTTTAATGAATCAATTTTTCCGGCCGGGTTCTCTTTTATGTTTGTATTCTGTGTCATATAATACCTGTGACATCCTCCAAATACAAGGAGAGACGCAAATAGCGCCATCAATACATAGACGAATTGTATCTTTTTCATGATCGTTTATTTTAAATAGTTGTCATAATCGAACCACTCAATTTTGAAGTCAGCACCTCAATACTGGTCTTCAGAAGAGTATTTGTTCCTATCCCGGGGAAGTATTTTGAAAAATTGTTATTGTTTTCATTTTCTAATAATTTATTACCTGGCAATTTTCATTTTCGAATCATGGCAGAATGGTTAAGATGAATGTTTATAGGTTGATCTGAATACCCACCGCCAAAAAGCCTTTTTCTGCAGATGCAGGTGGTAGAAATCCAATCGATTCGTACTTGAGAATTGCAGCAGCTTTTTTTCTGTTTCTTGCGGAGGCTTTGAACAATGGAATACTTGCAGCCAATAATGTACAGGTCACTATAGCTCCGCCTCTACCAATTGATTTATATGGATTAGCTAATAGGTCTCGTTCTATTTCTTCATTAATGTATATATAGGTCATAGCGAGTGCAGATGCACCACTAACAGCTAATATCCATCCAAAAGTTTTCTGACTCTTAGCTTTCTTCAATAGAAGGTCCGCCTTAGTTGGGAGCACCTTAGATTGGGGTTCGGAATTACTGATCTGTGCTGAAACCTTCCCCTCTGAAATATTCCAACAGATAATCAATAATAGAAGGATTGTTTTCATGATTAAGTCTGGTTGAATGTTTTTACAATTCAAAGCAATGAATAGAATGTCTTTTTATCAACAGGATATTTGCTTTTTAAAAACTGGACTTTTCACGATTAGTGTGGTGTTTTGAATAGATGAGTTCAACAGAATTCCAGAGAATTCTCTTTCTGTGGAATCAAATTAGCAATTAAATATTCTCCAATCAATGTACAATTGACCATTAGTTATTTTGAATTCATAATTCATCCAAATGAATTGGCAATCAGAAACTATTTTTCTTCTTCAAAAGGTATAACCCACGGTTAAGCCTATGCTACGGTTTGAAAGTTTGTCTCCACCGGTTTCTCCAGTGGAGATTTTGGTGAACCCATAGGTATAGCTTATCTGAAAAGAAAAATCAATCGCTAATTCATATCCCGCCATTCCGGTGATCCCTATGTCTGTTTTTGGAGAAGTGGAACGGTAATGGTTGTTGATATTTATCCCTGCAACCGGGGCCATTCCTATGACGAAATGCCCATGACCACTTTTAATTTTGTACAGAAGATCTAAGGAAAAATCTATATAATTTAAAGGCATTGGGCTGCGATAAAATTGATCATAGTACCCTTTGAAAGCCAGGTCTAATCCTGGCCTTATGATAATATGATCACTATTGGTGGCATTATAATAAACCCCCACCAGCAACCCTGGCTTTGTCCTTGTCTTGAGTATGTCATCTGCGTCATGGTTAAACACTTTTACATTTGAAAAGCAAAGGCCTGCCCTTAAACCAAATCCATGTGGCTGGGCAAACAAACTGATAGTAGTAAGATTTAATATTGCAACTAAATGCAGAGTCAAATATTTTTGTATGCATTTCGTATTCATGATTTTTGATTTGAATAATCATTACCATTAAATCCTTCCCACATTAGTTCCCTATACCTTCTTCTATCTTTTCAGGTTTATAGTGTTCTCTGAATAATCAGTGGCATTTACTATTACCTTTTGATATAGACGGACAGTGGAGGATGTTAATGACTGAATCTGCAAAGTGTCCTCTCCAATAACTAATCTGTCATTGGTTAGAATTTCGTATGTATCAGTATCATCATCACCATCTATATGAACATGTAAAACATTCCCGCTTTTGAAATCTACATAGTCACCTGATTTCCCAATGTAATTATCATCGTAATTTTCGCCAAGGTACACTTCATGATATATAATGCTGACGACATTCCATTTACCTTTCAGCGTGATTTCATCGTTTTTGTTTTTCTTGCAGGATGAGGTAATTATGAAACTGGAAATTATTGCCAGTCCAAAAAGCAAGGTTTTCATTGTTTATTTGTTTTAAGGTTTATTCACCGTTTTAGTTTCACCGCAATTTCTTTAAAGGTGTTTGCATCCTCGATCCGTTTTTGATATAGCCGGACAGAGGCGGATGTAAGAGATTGGATTTCGAGCGTATCCTCATCAATGATTACTTTGTTATTCTCAAGAATTTCATAATGAGCAACACCATCATCTCCATCGACATGCGAATAAACCTTGTTGTCATTTCTGAAATCAACATAGTCTCCGGCCACACCGGTGTAGGTGTAATTGTCAGTTTCAGTTCCATTCTCTACATGCCGGAATTGGGTACTAACAATATTCCATTTGCCTTTCAATGAAAGACCGTTGTCTTTGTTTTTTTTGCACGATGAGGCAAATATTAAACCGGTAATCATTGCCAGTGCCAGAATCAAATTTTTCATGATTTTGCGTTAAAGAATTAAAGAAAATGAGTTCACTACGCCTTCCTAAGCAGCAGTTTATAGTCTCACAATCCCAAGGGAGAAAAGTTTGCGATAACCGGTATGTAAAGACAACAGCCTCCACCTGCCAGTAAGGTCTTTTTTCCGTTAGGAAAATAGAAATGAAATAAATGTGATTTCAGGTATTGCGAAGGTGATTTGAATAGGATGTCTAAACCCAAAGTCAGGCTCTGATTAACTCTTTGTTGTAAATTACCCTAATTCTGATGGCTGAACAATATATAATAGTCAAAAGGCCATTTTGGGTTGGTAATTTTCAAATATGAATTGATATTTTGATCTTTCGTTTTCAGTCATCAAAATAAAATTTCTAAGACTTATTAAGTGAGACAACTTTTCCAAAGTTCGAAACTTTGGAAAAGTTGTTATAGGTTTTCTTTGAAATTCTTAACGAGTTCGTATCAGTCTATTCTCGATGGTGCCTGATGGTGTTTGTAAACGGCTCAAATACAAACCTGCCGGTAATTTACTTCCATGGTAAGTCACCTTCTGTTCTATTCCTTTTTGAACAAATCCATCAAATACTGTTGCCAACAATTTACCGTTGAGATCATACAATTTGATTGTTGCTTTACCTGATTCCGCAGTCTTGAAGGAGAAAGTAATATTATTGACAAATGGGTTTGGAAAGGACTCAAGTTTATTTTCGACTATCGATAGAGCATTAATTTTACTATTTGATCCTTCTATTGATGATTTAGCTATTGGTACAGAAGTGTTATCACATTTACCGAGTGTGGCTCCATAATGAATCAGCCAGAAAGCCAGAAACCGGGGCACACATAAATTCCTGCCTCTTATGCAAACTTCAACCTTATCATCTTGTTCGTTGCCACAGGTAAAGTCCGGTATTTCTGCATATAAGGCTTTGGCTATTGCATAAATATCTGCTCCATAAAAGTTGGTCAATACTACCAAAGACAATTTCTTGTCTGGTTGATAGAACATTACAGAACGATATCCGGGAGCACTTCCATCATGGCCGATAAAAACTTCTGTCGCGCTCATCCTGGTTGAAATCCATATACCGTATCCCAATTTGTCGCCATCATCATCAGGAGTAGGAGAGATGGAATTCAGCATGGTATTCAAAATGGACTTACCTGTTGCTCTTCCACTAAAGAGAGCGCTACTAAAGTCTGCAAGGTCCTTTGCATCTGAAACAATGCCACCACCTGTGAAGGCAAGTGAGTTAATAGCTGTGAATGGAAATTGAGAAATATTCGTGTATGCATCAGGGAAAAGCGGCTGCCCTGTTTGTTGAAATACGGGGTTGAACGCACTGATATTATCATGCGGTGAAGCAAGAACCCTATGATCTGGTTTTCCCTCTCTGACAGAGAGGTACATGGACTTCAGGCGAAGCGGATCAAAAAAGCGTTCTCTGTAAAACTGCTCTATTTTCTTTCCTGTTGCGGCTTCAACAATGGCACCAAGCATAATATAATTGGTACTTGAATATCGGCGTTCTGCCCCAGGATTGGCTACCTGGTGAACAAACGTAAGCATTTCAAAGGGAGTCCAGACATGAGTCGGCTGAGCTGCAACAGCTACCAGCAAATTGAATTCATCCGTATAATTTGAATAGCCACTCTCGTGAGCCAAGAGTTGGCCAATTGTTACTTGGGTATTCAATGAAGGATTGATGGCATTGAGGGGAATGTACTTACTAACGGCATCGTTTAAGCGGAATACACCTTCTTTTTCCAATTCCAACACCAGCGCAGTCGTAAAGGTTTTGGTGACGCTGTAAATAGATGACAGTGTTTTAGTGGTAAAAGGTGTACCTCCGGGAAGGAGGTTGTTTTGTGCGTCAATATTGCGGGCAGCATAGCCACTGGCACCCTGCCAAATGGCCAGGCCGTCCACCTTTATAGCCACTGACATACCTCCGACAAAAGGAACAGTACTATTGTTCTGAAAACTATCCATAACATGCTGAAGCCGGCTCTGCACCCGGGTAGAAAATCCCTGGCCGCTTGCGAATTGCACAATTCCAAAGAACAATATGGAAAGAATGCTTTTTGCGTAAATGAACTTTTTCATGGTGATAAATTTTATAGTGATAAAATAAATTTTTGCAAAGAGTGAATCGAACCATTATCTGAAAACAATTATGTGATGGTAGGTTGTTAGGTATTCTTTCAATAAGATGATGGAAACTTTCGAATGCGCCCGTGCTATTGCTCCGGATATTTCTCATTTGCCATTTTAAAGCTTTTTTATTCTCTTTTTAAAGTCATCAAATTGTGCACCTTTTCCATAGATACTAAAATTTCGTTTAGAAGCAGCGCCAACGATGCTTCCAGTAACAAGGCCCAATGGCGCGGTAATGATACTCACAAATGCGCCTCCCTGGGCTCCATCTTTTATTAATGTGCTCGCGACAACTATTGGAGCAAGGCCAATTCCAAGCCCAATCAGCGCCCCCTTCAATAACCTATTTCTCTTTTTCAGTTTGATTTGCTGGATTTCCGAATAAGCAATTTTCAACGTTTTTCCAATTGAATTGCTTTTCCATTCCTTGCTGCTTCCTGTAAAAACCAAGACCGCACTGTCTTCCAATTTCATCAGCAAGCCTGTTATTTCTTTTTTGTCAAATGAGGTTACGGTAATCTGGTATCTCGGATGATGGCCATTTGTAGCTGGTTGAGCTAATCCAATACAGTAAGCCAGCAGAAGCATTATTGAAATGAAAATGTTTTTTTTCATTCGGGAAAATTTTTGATTCAAATTACCATGAGAATATCACATCACCAGCAGGTAGTTCTTAATCCTGCTATTTGATTTGATATTTCTCTGAATCGGTTTGGTAACTGGGCGAATGGACACCCGGAATTGGCCCGGTAAAAAAAACAATACAGGTTGATAATCGGCCCATTTATTAAAGCAAACTTGCTAATTACCAATTACAGCCTTGTATTAAAACATCAATGACGTAATTTCATATTGAGAATAGATGATAACAATTATAATAGCAATGAAATCATGCGATTTTCCCTATTAGTCATATTCTTTTTTCAGTATCCGTTTCTCTCCGCACAAACTTTCGGAGAGTTTCAATTTCGCAAAATCAATGATGCCGTGCTGGCAGGGGCAGAGATAGGAAGGCTTTTTCCGACAAAGGATGGGTTGGTGTGGTTTGGGACGAACAAGGGCCTTGCTTCTTTTGACGGAAGCGAAATAGTATATTACGGAATTGATGGACAGCCTGGAAAAAGCGCTGACAGGGTTTTTGACCTTTGCGAAGATAAAAAAGGCAACTTATGGTTTACAACCCTTGAGTCTGGGCTGATATATTTTAACCGCCAATCAGGAAAATTTAGAAAAATTGAGCTTTCCATCAACCATAAGATCACTACATCAGATATCTATTTCGGGAGCGTTTATGTTGACCGGCAAGGGATCGTATGGGTAGGTACCGGAGACCGGGGTTTTTTTTCTTACGATCCAAAAACAAACGTGGGTCAACACTATCATTTTAAACCGGATAAACCGGCTGATTGGGCGAGCCGCTATGAGAATACGGCTAGGAATTTTTTGCAAGACATCAGGGATAGTAACATCATCTGGATAGCAAATTACGGCAGTGGGCTTTATTCATTCAATAAAATGACCGGCAAACTCAAATTTAATTTCAACAACGCTGATAAAAAATACAACTCCTGGCGATCCAGGTGCATCACAGGACTCTTTCAACTGAATGACAGTATTATCTGGTTTCATACCTGGGGATATGGTATGGGTGAATATAATACAAAGACTGGTTTTTATAAATGTTACTTGCGCAATCCCGGTCCCAGGCTGGACTATTACCAGGATGGCCACATCGTCGAATATGCAGCACAAAAATCAGATAGCGAATTTTACCTTGCTCCAAGAGACACCATTCCTGCTATTTTTAATATTCATTCTAAAAGGTTCACCTTCATTCATGATGAAGAACTTGACAAAGAATATAAGCAAGCAACCAATGTACGTGTTGGGGCTCATGGGATCTTATACTATGTGAAGGGGGGCTCCCTTTTTGTTTCTTCACCGCGTTATCAATTATTCAAAGATATTTCCCTGGGAGATAAAATCGGCACTACATACCCCGAATTGAATTGTATGATATGGAATGCATCCAACCAAAGGTATTATGGCGGAATATTGTTAGGGAAGGGGGTGAACGAATATGACAAAGACTTTCACCTGGTCAGAAATATTCCTATGCCCTTTTATACCGGAAAAGGGTTCATGAATACAACTACGATATGGAAACTTCATCGGGATAGGGCAAACCATTTATGGGCATTGGGATTTATCACCTGTGTATATGATTCTGCAAGCCAACGTTTCGTGCCGGTCAAAGAAAAATGGCCCCACCTGAAATTATTAGACTCGGCTATGAATGATGTATCAGAGGATAAGAATGGGTTACTCTATTTCAATTCTTCCCAAAACGAACTGATCACCCTGGATCCTTTCCTGCTCACCGAACACAAAATAGCAGTTGCAGGAAATAAACCCCCAGGCCAATTTTTCTTTTATGATGATCAGGTCTTTTCTGATACTGTAAGAAACTATATCTATTACTCCTTGAATAAATATTTGTATCAATACAACACCCTAACCAGTAAGATCAGGACACTATACATCGATTCCTCCTACCATAATAATTCGTTAGTGAAATTTGAATGTTCCTATACCCTCGGTACTGATGGTGTGCTCTGGTTGTCATCGCCTGATCGTCACTTGTGGAAAATAGATCCGCATAGTTTTAAGATAACAGAAACTGTGAAGTTGGATCAATCATTCATAGATATTAGTGGAGCCAGGTTTTATGGAGCCTACCATGAGTACCTTCTTATTAGTACTTACAATAGTCAGATACTGTTCAACACAATTACTCATCAATGTATTTATTTGGACAAGAATAATGGCCTGATCTTAAACCGGCCGGCAAAGGAAATGTTTTGTAACGGCCGGGTATTTTACAGTTTTGCTTCTACGGGCAAGGCTCAATATGCAGTTATTGAGTCATTGCTGCAGGATGCAAATGGGCCCACACCGTATTTCTATTCCATTCTTGTAAACAATCAGCCGTATCTCAGAGATTCCTTGCCACAACGAATGAAGAGGCTGGTATTAAATTATGATCAAAACAGTATTTCTATTGCATATTCTGCTATCGAGACTGCGTTTCCTGAGCGCCTTGAATTCGCCTATAAATTAAGCAACACACAGGGAGAGTGGTATTATAGAAATAACGCAAACAGGCAAATAACTTTTGCCAATATTGCTCCGGGTAATTACGTCTTTCGGGTGAAAGCAAGGAAGTGGGGTGGAGCCTGGTCTCCGGAAACAACATTATCCATTTATATCATACCCCCTTTCTGGAAAACTTGGTGGTTCATTGCTTTGGCTTTTATTGGGATACTTGCTATGGCTATTGGGACAATACAATGGCGGACCAATAGCATTCGCAAGCAGGAACAACTGCGATCGAAACATGAGAAAGAATTATTGGAGTTAGAAGCCAGGGCACTGCGCGCACAAATGAATCCCCATTTTATTTTCAATTGCCTGAATTCGATTAAGGCGCTTATTCAGCAAAAGAACCATGAGCATGCTCTAAGATATCTTACCACATTTTCAAAATTGATCCGGATTATTTTCCAGAATTCAGATCAGCGCGAAGTCTCTTTGTACGATGAAATTGAAACATGCAAATTATACGCCCAACTGGAAGGAATGCGTTATGGCAAAAAAATCAATTACCATTTCAATATTGATGATTCATTAGACCTGAAGTCTGTAAGGGTGCCTGCGCTTATCATACAGCCATTTATCGAAAATGCAATATGGCATGGCATCATGCCAAGAATCGGTGAAGGCACCGTGAATATTTCTGTAAAGGAGTGTGATCACAGTATCTGTTGCATCATCGATGATGACGGAATCGGAAGGGAGTTGTCTGTCCAAAATAAATTCCAGGCGTCAACTCCAGATCACCAGTCGAAAGGCATCCACCTGACACAATCAAGGCTTGATCTTGATAATACATTGAACACAAGGAATGCGGGTTTAGAAATAACTGACAAAAAAGATGCCCAGGGCAAACCTGCCGGTACAACCGTTTTACTCACATTCAAAGAATATTAAATGATCAAAGCGATTATCATAGATGACGAACAAAACTGTATTGATGCACTCGCCACAGATATTCGAAATAATTGCCTGAATGTGGAGATCGTAGCACAATGCACTTCTGCTAAAGAAGGTATTTTGGCTATTAAAAAATTAAACCCCCGCCTGGTATTCCTGGATATTGAGATGCCGCTGATCAATGGATTCGAAATGCTTGAGATGCTCGGGGATATTGATTTCTGTATCATCTTCACAACGGCTTACGACAAATTTGCCGTCAAAGCATTCCGCATCAGTGCTGTTGACTTTCTTCTAAAACCCATAGATCCGGAAGATCTGAAGGTAGCAGTGCGGAAGGCAGAAGAAAAAATATTATCATCTGAAGGCGCTACCAATATTCAGAATCTGCTGCACAATATCAAACAGAAAGTTCCTGAACAAAAGATTGCCCTGCCTAACAGGTCAGGATACGAGTTTGCACAAGTAAGTTCTATCCTGTATTGTAGTGCAGAAGGCGCCTATACCAAAGTGGTGTTTACAAACAATCATTCCATGCTGATATCCCGGACATTGGGTGATATCGAAGAAATTCTTCCGCATGAACTATTTATTCGCATTCATCATTCAACAATAGTAAACCTGAATGAGATCAGCCAATATATCCGTTCAGATGGCGGATACTTAGTGATGAGTACTCATGAAAAACTGATGATATCCAAGGCAAGAAAAGATGTGTTATTAGAGAGGCTGGGCTTAAAATAGAAGTCTGATTTTTATTGAAATGTTGAAATGGAAGGAGGAGAAAGGCAAAAGAAATACCATGATCGCGAGAAGATGATTTTACTGAGGTTTGTATCTGTCAACTTCAGAATCCGGGTTAAATAAAATTACCATTATCTTCATCATGCATTTGACTTGATCATTCATGATTTGGATGATATCCTCATTAGTGGCAGCATAAATTTTATTAAGGCCAACTCATGAAGCATGAAGCGAATATTGAACTTACCACGAAGTATCTACCGGAATGTTACACTTCAATGAATGCTAATGACTGAAAAGGTTCAGCAATCTGATGAAACGAAAATTCCTCTTCGCCGTGTATTGGGCCTGGGCACTGCTATCTTGCTGGTAGCAGGAAATATCATTGGTACCGGTGTGTTCAAAAAGATTGTGCCAATGGCAGCATCAGGGTTGAGTAAGCCGGAGATTTTACTTGCATGGATTGCTGCCGGAGGTGTTGCATTGACAGGCGCGTTCACCTTTGCAGGATTGTCAAGAGTTTCTAAACAATCAGGAGGATTATATGAATACATGCGACTTGCCTTTGGGAAGTTTGCAGGATTCATCATGGGGTGGTCAGGCTTCAGTATTTCCCTGTCCGGTGCCTTAGCAGCAGTCGCTTTTATTTTTGCCCAATCTGTAAATTCAATGGTACATCTTCCGGATCCATTACAACAATGGTCAGGGATTTCCTTATGGTCTTTTATTTACCCTTTCGATAATTCAGGTGTCAAGATATTGGCTATGGCTACGATTGCTGTGCTGACTTGGTTCAACTACAGAGGCGTCAGATTCGGTTCAGGATTGAATAGCATGCTGACAAGCCTTAAGATTATCGGGATACTGGCGCTGATTGTAATGGCATTATTGTTCACCGGCTCTGTTACTCAAACCAGGGCTATCGAAAATAACCCTTCAATGGCAGAAGCAGGATATGTTACTGCTTTTTTCGGAGCGGTACTCAGCGCGTTTTGGGCGTATGATGGGTTTACCAATATTACTTACATAGCAGGGGAAGTAAAAAGGCCAAAAAGAAATCTTCCGATTGCGATTATTTTCGGCGTATGCCTTGTCATGGTATTATATGTTCTGATCAACAATGCATACATGACGGCCGTGCCCGTACATCAGTTAGGCGCACTGGAAGAGAATCAGATTGCAGCTACCTATATCGCAGGAAATATAATGGGTGCACCGGGTGCCACGCTGATCTCACTCCTGATTATGCTCAGTTCTTTCGGTACTTTGAATGTAATGGTTTTGTTTTATGCAAGATTGTATTACCGTATGGCACAGGAAAATGTATTCTTTAGAAATGCCGCCAAAGTACATCCTGCATTCAGGACTCCATATATCGCACTCAGGTACTCTATGGTCTGGAGTATGGTCCTGGTTTTGTCGGGCACTTTCGATATGCTGACGGATATGAGTATTCTGATGAGTTTTATTTTTTATTCATTTCTGGCAGTTGGGTTGATCAAATTCAAAAGACAAAACCTGATCAGAGATAAAATACCGTGCTACCCTTTGGCCCCGGTTCTTTTTATTCTCTTTGCAATCATTATAGCAGCCAATACTTTCATTACCCAACCCCGGCTATCTGCAATGGGGATTGGCCTGGCGGCAACCGGAATTCCCTGTTACTTTTATTTCAAATGGAAATATAAAGGATTGCCTGTGGTGCAGAATGTGCCCGGAGATGACCAATAATTAAGTATTGATAGAGAACATTGATTTTAGAGGAGGGCTTCACACCCCGGATTAAAAACTATTTCTGAAAATCCTTACCTTTAAAATAAGGTTGTTCGAATTCGAAAGATACTACAGTGAGAGTCTTTTCATGCATACACACCATTGCAGCTGTATTCCTGATAAACACTGCCGGTTCAGGCCAGGTAACAATCAATTACACCGAACAACTTTCAGTAGAGGAAGGCCTCACCAATAACTGGATTAATGACGTAGCCCAGGATTCAAAAGGGTTTTTGTGGATAGCTACTTCGTATGGGCTAAACCGTTATGATGGAGAAAAAGTAGTTCAGTATGTGCACAATAATACTACATCATCCATACCCTCAGACATGGTTAAGTGCCTGCTGGAATCAGACAGCAATCACATGTATGTGGGAACAGGTAGTGGAATTGCTATTTTAAACCTGGATAATTATTTATTCAGAACTGTTCATTTGGCCCGGAGAGATGCCAGAATTGAGTATGATGATCAGATCGAATTCCTGAATAGAGACCATTCGGGAAATATTTGGGCAACTACACCCAGTATGATTTACAGGATGGATAAAAATCTGCGGATACTGGATCAATTCAGAACACAGAAGGATCCACTGAAGAGCAGGAAAAGTAATGTTTTGAAGATGATAAACCTACCTTCAGGTCCAGTATTGTTCTGGCTCTATAACGGGTTATATTTTTGGTCACCAAAGAGCCACGGGCTTCATCTTTTGGCTGAAGTGAAATCACCGGAACTGCAGTTCCTTGTAGGCAGTACCTATAATTCCATTGCATTGGCAGATTCAAGGTATTTGATTTACCTGTCCGGACATAACATTGTTTCCATATTGGATATCCATACCGGGCAATTCAGAAAAACAAAATTGAGCCATGCAAAAATTCAATTATTACAATTTACTATCGGGCCGATGGGAGATACTGTATCTATTACAACAAAAAATGGTGGTTTTATATTATCCAAAGTTGTTGAGGAAAAAAATGGGCCATCATTAGAGGCAATTTCAAATGTGATACTCCCGGGAAATGAAATGAAACAAGTATTCCATGACAATGAAGGAAATTATTGGGCTGCACCTTCAGCCGGTGGATTGTTGAAGATGTCTGCGCAAAAGCAGGTATTCAACTATAAGAACCTCGACACAAACGGAATAATAACTTCTGAAAATTATGAAATCAGTTGCTTTTTCCCCCTGGATAAGTCATTATTAATCGGATCTTATGGCGGTGGCTTTTACAAATATGATCCTGAATCAGGCAAGTTGGAACAACACGCTGTCAGAGTTGGGGCATTTTCCGAAAACATGGTTTGGAATTTTTGGCGTAGTCATCAGGACACTCTATGGTTGGGCACTCAGCAGGGTTTGATCTGGTGTTGTCTTAGAAACTATTGAATGGGAAGAATCAAGGTTCCACATCCGGTGGTCATGGATAAGTATGCAATTACGACCATGTTTGAAGATAGCAGAGGGCTGGTTTGGATGGGAATAGGCAATGGAAATGGTGTAGTCGTATATGATAAGCAACTTCGCACATTCAGGTGGTACAAGTATAAAACAGGGAACTACCCATATCGTTACCCCAAAAGAGTATTGGAAGATGCTAATTCCGATTTGTGGTTTATAAGCGACCCCACTGGCAACCTGGTGAAATGGAACAGGAGCAGCGGAACTTTTGAAAAGATTATTGTTCCGGGAATTCAGGGCGAACTTGATTTAGAATCTGATGGATTCTATATTGATAAGGAGAAAAATGAAATTTGGTTTGGAGTAAAGTCAGGCCAACTCGTAGAATACAATATTACTAGGAATAAATCTCTTGTCTATGGTATTCCTGATGGTTACACCTCAGGTGCCATTATGGGGATTTTGAATGATCATTCGGGAAGGCTGTGGTTAGGAAGCGCGCAAGGAATTTCCTGTTTTGATCTTCAGAAAAGACGATTCAGAAATTTTTTCAAAAAAGATGGGCTTCCGGCTTCCTACTTTTCATCTTCGTTATATTTTGATACTGTTACTGGTAATCTATATGCTGGTGCCCCTGGACGATTTATTTGGTTTGATACGAAGCAAATTCGCAGGGAAACAACTCCTTTAAAAATACTGGTGACTGATGTATTGGTAAATAATAAAGTTTTAAAAAATAAAAACACTCCATTGGTATTTGATGCAGGCCGGAATAATATCCGGATAAATTTTACGGGAGTTAATCTTTCCAATGGGGAAGAGAATATTTATGAATACAGGATTGACGATGGCCAATGGATATCTTTGGAAAGGCAGAATGAAATCAATTTTGCAAGCCTGAATCCGGGTAATTACAAGATATCAATCAGAGGCGCCCGAAGGGATGACTTTTTTGATGGTCCGATAACTCAACTTGCATTCACGATCAAGCCTTGGTTTACGGAAACGATTTGGTTTTTTTTGTTGTGCTTTCTTGCAACTTTCTCTTTAGTATATGCATGGTACAGGTATCGCATCCGGTATCTCCGGAAAGTGGAGGAAATGAGGGCACACATATCCCGAGATTTGCACGACGAAATAGGGTCGCGGCTTACCAACATCAGTATTATGAGCATGGTAGCTGCACAAAAAGGTTCAGGTGACTCTAAACAAATACAGTGGCTCGAAAAAATAAAAGAAGAAAGCCAGGCAGTGTCTCAGAGCATGCGGGAAATTGTGTGGCATATCAATCCTGAAAACGATTCACTCGACGAAGCCTTCCCTCGAATGTTGCGATATACGACTGATTTGCTCGAAGCGAAGGGAATCGAGGTTACGGTTTTCCTGCCGGATTCCCTAGACTCAAAAATGGATATGGAAAAAAGGAGAGATTTGTTTTTGATTTTTAAAGAATCTATCCAGAATATTTTGAAACATGCAAACGCGCGTAAAGCCGCTATTTGCCTGGAAGTAAGTGATTCATTGATGGTGCTGAAGATTTCTGATGATGGCAAGGGTTTTGACAAACAGAAACTTTCTTTCCCTAATGGCCTTGAATACATGCGGCACAGGGCAGGTCAACACGGATGGGATTTTGAAATCATGAGTAAAGAAGGTGCGGGAACTGAAGTCAAATTAAAGATCAGAATCAATTAATGAATTGCATGAATATGTAATTGTGAAGTCTGAAACCTGAGATTAATTTTACTCTTTTTTTATGGCTACCCGAATAATAATATTTGATGATGATGAAAATTTGCGTTTATCTCTCAAGACATTACTTCAGGGGATAGAAGGATATGAAGTTGTCGGAGATTTCGCAACAGCAGAAGGTGCGGATGGTATTGTTTCAAAACTTAACCCCGATGTGGTGATCATGGATGTTGATATGCCAAGAATGAATGGGATAGAAGGTATTCACCTGGTAAAAAAAATGAAGCCTGAACTTGCAATTATCATGCATACGGTATTCGAAGATGACCAGCGCCTGTTCGACAGTTTATGCGCCGGCGCAAACGGATATTTATTGAAAAATTCTTCTTTTCTTCAAATACTCCAGGCTATCGAAGATGTGCAACATGGCGGTGCACCGATGTCTCCCTCTATTGCCAGAAAGATTTTGCATTCATTTCAGCAACAATCAAAAGGTAACAATAAGTATGGCCTTAGTACCCGTGAATTAGAGGTGTTACAACTCCTGGTGAAAGGGTATAGTTACAAAATGATCTCGTCATCCTTTTCTGTAACACTTTCTACAGTACAAGCTCACATCAGGAATATTTACACCAAACTACATGTCAATTGTGGATTGGAGGCTGTAGTGCTGGCTTTGAAAGAAAAGATCGTGTGAGCGGAAGATCGCACCACCTTTTAAAAGGAATTAGTTATTAAATTGGTTACCGTTAATGAAGTATAACCCGGCCTTAACCCTTTTCCTTACCATCTTCATTCAGGAGACAAAGGCAAGTTCAATGAAATGATGATTTATGGATTACACGGTAATATTCCAAACAGCATAAGAATTACCCAAACCTTTATAAAAATTACAAGTTGGCTGTTTGGCATCAGAAAATTCCATTGCAGAAATATAAAACAGGCAGGGAAGGAGCAGATATTAGTTTACCAGGAGGTAAGAAGGTACAAGTCTGTTCGGAAACTGTAAAATCAGACATTTATTGAATGAAAAAGTTATGGATGCCTGGCTAAGAATAGTGTAGGTTAATACCATTTGAACTGGAAGGTTAAGATTGCCATTGATTTTAAATACGAAGAAAATTAATCAGCCCTTACCCAGATAGCCTTTGGCTTAATTGAATAATTCTTAATTGGAACATAATAAGTTCTGATTTGCATCCTCAAAATCCGATCATAAAAACCTCCTTCTGACCAGTTCATCAAATTGTTTCACCATTGCATCTGAATCCAACCAACCAATTTTTACTTTCAGTTCCCTGCGAATCCAGAATTCGGCTTCTGCATAAATGGTGAAACCCTGTATGGTTTTTATGCTCCTTTCATACATAGCCTCATCTCCACGAAATAATTCGCTGATGAATTGAAAACGGTCATTAATTCCAATAGCCTTTCTCAGGTCTTTGATGGGAGTTTCAGAAAGCGTTTGAGATAATTCGGTTCGCACCTGTTTCAATTTATCATTGAGGTCTTTTGGAAGTTCGGTTGGTTCAGGGTATTGTATCTTTTCGTTGAATAAGATTTCTTCCTTTCTCACGGTTTGCTGGTGTGCAAGTGTTGGCACTTCTTCAAACGGATCAAAGTTCAGCATCGTTTGCTGATGTCCACTGAGTGATTGTAATGATTTCGCATGTTTTTTGATTTGAGCCAGTTCTTCTTCTATTTCTTTTTCATCTACCTGTAGTACCTCAATAATTTTTTCTTCACGTTCTGGCTCACCAGAGGATGTCTTGTTGAAGGCCATGGTATATGAGACAGGCATTACTACCGCCACTTTTCTTTCAATCCGGGTATTGTCTGGTACAGATTTAGAGATTATTTCAGCCTGCAACATTTGTAGGGTGGAGAGCATAGCAGCAGCGTCAGCGCCAGACTCGCATTGATCCTGTAATTTCCTTATGAGTGTTTTCACCCTTTCCATATTAAAAAGTTAGGTATAGGATTTTACTGATAAATTGTTTTTTGATTATAGAAAAAATCAAACTAACCTTGCAACCGGGCTAAGGTAATAATAGTAAGTCAAAAATATTTATAAAAATGTTCATTGAACCCAGTTTGACGGGCGAAAGACGCGGGTGGATAGAGGTGATTTGCGGTAGCATGTTCAGTGGCAAAACGGAAGAGCTGATAAGAAGGCTGAAGCGGGTGCGGATTGCCAACCTGAAGGTGGAGATATTTAAACCTGCTATCGATGTGCGGTATGATGAAGTAAAGATTGTAAGCCATGATGAAAACAAGATTGCTTCCACGCCGATAGACAACTCCGCCTCCATCCTGATGTATGCACAAGATGTAGATGTGGTTGGTATTGATGAAGCGCAATTCTTTGATGACCAGATAGCACCGGTTTGTGAGCAACTGGCGCTGAGAGGCATGCGTGTCATCGTTGCCGGTTTGGATATGGATTACAAGGGCCGGCCTTTTGGCCAAATGCCAAACCTCCTGGCTATTGCAGATTACATCACCAAATTGCATGCAATCTGCGTGGTCTGTGGCAATATTGCGAATGTGAGTTACAGAAAAGTGGCAACGGAAGGCCAGGTATTGCTCGGCGAAAAAGACATATATGAACCCCGTTGCCGGATTTGCGCACAATTGGGTAGCGAGGTTTCGGCCAATACACCTGATATTCACAAAGAATCATAAAGAGGATATTTGCGTAAATGAAACAGGTGATTACTTTATTGAGAAAGGATTTATTGCTGGAGTTGAGGCATCAGCATACATTTTTTGGTATCCTGCTGTATGTGGCCTCCACCATATTCGTGCTTTACCTCGCAATGGGACATCCTGAGGCAGATGTATTTAATGCAGTCTTTTGGATGATTCAGTTATTTGTATGCATCAATGCTGTCGCTAAAAGTTTCTTGCAGGAAAACCGTGGTAGAATGTTGTACTATTTTTATGTTAGCAGTCCTATACAGTTCATCATTGCAAAAATGATCTATAATGCGCTGATTGCAATGATCATGGTGGTTTTGAGTCTTGTGTTGTTTTTTCTGTTGCTGGGCAATCCAATTTTAAGTCCATCGCGATTTGCCCTCATCGCGTTTTATGGTGCGTTTAGCCTGAGTCTTGTATTTACCCTGATGTCTGCGATAGCGGCAAAAGCACAGCAAAATGCGGCCATCATGGCGATCCTGGGATTTCCTCTGATCATTCCACAACTACTCATCCTGATTCGCCTGTCAAAATCAGCTATCGGAGAAGTTTTCAGAGAAGGTGCTTTATTGCAGATGACAGGCCTGCTTACCGGGTTGAATCTTCTTGTGTGCGTTTTAGCTGTTGTCTTGTTCCCATTTCTATGGCGTGAATAATTAAATACCATTTCGTGCAGAATTATCAAATGAAAATGTTTTGTTAGTGAATAACCTTTAATTTTGTGTACCCGAAAAACAACTTTTTTTAAAAAAATCTCTCATGAAGGTCACGTGGTGGAAAGTTGCCAGTATCATTTTATTACTCTACTCTTTTATTGCCGGCTTCCTGATTGCTGTTCCTTCTGTTGGAAATCTCTATCAAACCATCCGTAATTTTTTCTTTCATGTACCCATGTGGTTTGGCATGATAGCCTTGCTTTCTCTTTCTCTCGGGCATAGTATTGCCTTTCTGAGAACGCGCAATCTGAAGCATGATATTTATGCGGCAGAATATGCCAAGTCCGGAATTATTTTCGGAATACTTGGATTGATAACAGGGAGTATCTGGGCCAGGTTTACATGGGGCGAGTTCTGGAGCAATGATCCCAAGCAATTAGCCGCTGCCATAGCTGTGCTCATATATTGTGCTTACGTAGTGTTGCGAGGATCTGTAACTGATATTGACAAGAGCGCACGTATATCTGCGGTATATAATATTTTCGCCTACTTCATTTACATTCCGTTGATCATCATCTTGCCGAGGATGGTACAGTCGCTTCATCCCGGTGGAATGGAAGGTGCACAGGGTGGCGGCAATCCGGCTATGGGCGGCGACAGCCTTGATCCTGTAATGAAAGCCGTATTTTGGCCGGCGGTTTTGGGTTGGGTACTGCTCGGCATCTGGATCAGCAATTTAAAAATTCGTTTCTTTTTGCTTACTCACAAAAACATAGTGAATGTTCAATAGATATTATAGAAGAATCAGCCTTATTTGCTTTCTCGCTTTTTCTCAATTCTTTGCTTTTGCACAGGATAGTGCAGCTTCTGGCGTAACATCTTTCGACAGTACCATGCGAAGCCACGACAAAATATATGTGGTGATGTCAGTGTGTATTGTCATTCTTGTTGTTATGATTTTGTACCTTGTAAGAATAGATGCAAAGATTTCGAGGAAGGAAAAACAAAATGGATAAATAACCTTTTTAAAATAAACTTTCATGTCAACTAATGTACCGTATAGCTTCTTCAACAATGTAGAACGAAGCTTCGACAAAGCAGCCGTATTTACTAAATGGGATAGTGGCATCCTTCGTCAGATCAAAGAATGTAATAGTGTTTATCAAATGCGTTTTCCTGTCAAGAAAGAGAATGGTGAAATAGTCACCCTCGAAGCCTACAGGGTGCAGCATTCACACCACAAATCGCCATGCAAAGGCGGTATTCGTTTCAGCGTAGCTGTAAACCAGGATGAGGTGATGGCGCTTGCAGCTTTGATGACTTACAAGTGTGCGATAGTGAATGTGCCGTTTGGCGGCGCCAAAGGGGGTATCAGGATCAACCCGCGCGACTATACACCGTATGAACTTGAAAAGATAACAAGACGTTACACAGCTGAACTTATCAAGAAGAATTTTATTGGGCCCGGTATTGATGTACCTGCTCCTGACTATGGAACCGGTGAACGGGAGATGGCGTGGATACTCGATACTTATGTGGCTATGCATCCGGGAGAAATAGATGGTGCCGGTTGTGTGACCGGTAAACCTGTATCACAAGGTGGCGTTCGTGGGCGCAGGGAAGCCACAGGCCTTGGGGTATTTTATGGACTGAGCGAAATTTGTAATCTTGAAATTTTGATGAAAAAAGTCGGCCTTCCTTTGGGTGTCAAAGGGAAGAAGATTTGTGTGCAGGGATTAGGAAATGTCGGGTATCATACCGCCAAATTTTTTCAGGACGCAGGGGCGTTCATCGTAGGACTCGCAGAATTCGAAGGTGCTATTTACAATTATGACGGACTGGATGTAGATGCTGTAGTAGCACACAGGAAAGCTACCGGATCGATTTTGGATTTTCCGGGATCTAAGAATTTTGAAAAGAGACAGGAAGCCCTGGAAATGGAATGTGATATATTAATACCCGCGGCATTGGAAAATGTGATCAATGGTTCAAATGCAGCGCGTATTAAAGCTAAGATCATCGGCGAAGCTGCCAACGGGCCACTTACTTCTGAAGCTGATGACATTCTTAATTTGAAGGGGGTACTGGTTGTTCCTGATATGTATTTGAATGCAGGAGGTGTTACAGTAAGCTATTTTGAATGGCTCAAAAATCTGAGCCACGTAAGATATGGAAGGCTGGAAAAACGATTTACAGAAAATATGAACAACCATATCGTTACCCAGGTAGAAACACTTACAGGCAAAACGATCAATAAAAGAGACAGAGAGTTTATCATGCACGGTCCCGAGGAAGTGGATCTTGTAAGAAGCGGATTGGAAGAAACCATGATCACTGCCACCCGCGAGATAGTAGAGATATGGGATGCCAATCCGGCAATACCTGATCTTCGTACAGCAGCGTATGTATGCGCCATCAATAAGGTAGCCACTTCCTACGCTGAATTGGGATTGTTCCCTTAATAGGTTTATACGAAAATGAAAAATATCTAAGACCAATATTTATTTATTGGTTTTTTTGTTGTATTTTTGGTCTTAAATAAT
>JBDHYH010000039.1:0-29094 GCA_039811325.1 Chitinophagaceae bacterium
AGTTTAATATATTAAATGGCAAAAGCAACAACATATGCATAGATGGGAATGTACGCAGAATAAACAAGCCCGGTTTATCAGCGGGAAGATTCGTCAAAATATTGCCACATCGGGCATATATGGAGTAAGAATTATTCAGCCTTTGTAATTCGTACAAACTTCTATTACTACTGTCAACTAATTGCCTCATTGAATCAAAATTAAATATTTCTCTTTAATTAAATGATATAGGCGAATAGTAAGGGCGTGAAAAAGCAGTTTCGAGTTGGCATTCCGCTCAATATGATAGATGGCTTTACTGATCTCATTCACGATTTCCTCCAGTACTTCTACCTCGCACATCCCGGCCAAAGTAGCTGCAAAATCCTTCTCACTGTCCACAGGTACCCTTACTTCGTCCGGCTGAAGAAATTTCAATTTGATAGAAACCTCAATAAGGTGGATAAAGTATTGCAGTAACTGCTTTTGCTTTTCCCGACCCAGGAGATGCACCTCATCTATCCATTTGCTCTGAATGTCCACTTTATTTCTAATCGTGAGATTTAACCAGTCACGTACCATTCGCTCCCAGTTTTCTTCACTGTTCTGCAATAATCGCAATGCTTCGCGAATATTGCCATCTGTAATGCCTGCTACCATCGAAGCCTTCTCCGGGTCTTCGGATTTTCCAGCAAGGTATTTTTCAACCTCCTCATTTTCAGCCTGCGGAATTTTCACCAATTGAGTGCGCGAAAGTATGGTTGGAAGGATTTCGTTTTCGTCTTCTGCCACAAAAATAAACAGGGTACCAGGAGGTGGCTCTTCGATCAGTTTCAGTAAACGGTTCCCTTCTTTACCGAGATATTCAGGCATCCACATTAATAGTATTTTGTAGTCTCCCTCATAAGGACGCAGGCTCAATTTATGCAGTATATCATCACATTCCTGAACAGTTATATTACCCTGTTTATTTATACCGCTTTCAATTTTGGCTGTAGGACTATTTTTCAAAAAATCTATCCAATCACTGACATTTCCGTAAGGAAACTCCTTTACGAATTTCCTCCATTCATTAATATAGTCTGTGCTCAGTATGCGATCATGCTTTGCATCCCGCTTCAGTACCGGATAACTGAAATGCAGATCGGGGTGCACCAGGTTTTCAACTTTGATGCAGGATGGGCAAACGCCGCAACTATCATTGCGAATGATAGTCTGGATCGTAAGTTCACTGTCGCCAAATAAAGAAGGAGGAGATGGCTCACTCTTTCCCCTTTCACACAATACATACTGTGAAAATGCAATAGCCATGGGTAAGGCACCACTTCCTTCCTTACCTAAAAATAATAACGCATGAGACAACCTGTTTTGTTCTACCAGGTCACGCAATTGTGATTTAGTTTTCTCTCTCCCAATGATCTCGTTGAATTGCATAAATCAGATTCCTCTATAGTTTGTTCAATATTTCTTCACTCATAGGATTCACTTTGCTTTCGAATACCTCCATCAGTTCCCCGTTTTCATTCAATAAGAACTTTGTGAAGTTCCATTTAATGGTTACATCCATTAAACCGTTTTCTGACTTGTGTGTCAGCCATTGAAAGACAGGTGCAATGTCTGCTCCCTGTACAGAAACTTTAGTTGCCATTGGAAAGGTAACTCCATAATTTTTTGTACAGAACTCTTTGATCTCACTGTTGGTGCCTGGCTCCTGACCACCAAAATTGTTTGCCGGGAAACCTACTATGACTAATTTATCTCCATGCGTTTTATACAATTCCTCCAACCCCTCATATTGCGGAGTGTAGCCACATTTGGAAGCAGTATTGACAACAAGAATTTTCTTTCCACTGAATTTTGAAAAATCGATGGTACTGCCATCGAGAGCTGGTACTTTGAATTGGAAAATATTCGGAGCGCTTTCCATAGTTTTTGGAGATGATATTTGTGAGCCAATTAAAAGGAATATTATCGGGCAGGAAAAAAACAATGCTTTCATTTTTTGTTGTAAAGATAAGAACTCAAACCCGACACTGCCGTTGTATGCTTATGTGGTGTCCAAATATTTAGCGCAAGCTACCGAATCGGGTGCATTTAAAATTGTCGCATTACTGCAAAGCTTTTCAGGCTGTCTTAAAAGTGGAGTTGGTCATTGCGAGCGAAGCGAAGCAAACTCAATGAAAACTTATATCTTATGCAAGGAGTTTGCTTCGCTTCGCTCGCAATGACGAGATTTTGAGGCTGCCTTAAGACACGCTTTTCTGGTTGATGTCCGCCAAATCTGCGACAATTTTAAATGCACCCACCGAATCTGATATATCAGCATTTCACTCTATTTTCAGGAACTTGTAATACAGATTTGACGACAGTAAGGAATTATTCTTCCTAAACAGCAACCAGGTTTTTTCTCTGGCAAAATGATCTTGCCACTCCGGGATTTTGCTAAAGTGGTCATACATGATTTGCTTGTTGTATTCAAGCCCTTTCAGATAGTCTTTGTCAATTTTTTTATTCAACGAAATATTATACTTCGTAACAATCCAACTGTAATTGACCGGAGCATTGATCACCAGCGTAAAAAACAATGTCCAGGCCATCCTGTTGATCAAATAGACATTCGTCTTTTGATGGGCAATCTTGTACCAGGCCATATATAAACCGATGAGGCATATTATCAGAAAAATAAACACACTGATCCGCTTATACGTCAGTCCAAAATTGAGGATGTATTCTCCATTTTTGGTAAAAGCTGAGAGCACTAACAATGCATTCAGCAGTAGCCAAACCAATGAAAGATACTTCAGTAATTTTCCTTCGGCGTTTAAGTCGATCTTAGATTTGAAATAGAACAGTATAAGGCCTATCGCCATCAGGATAGAAACGATTACAGTGGCGATTCGCTGGTGTATCTCATCACTCAGGCTGCTATTGCCTCCGGCAGCAAAAAATTGTTCGTAGTTATAGGCAACAATAAATACTAATAGCAAAATGTTCAGCAGTATCAAGGTAATCTCACCTCCCCGTCTTTCAAGATTCTTGTCAAAAAGAGAGAACGAAGGAATGATTGACTTATGAGTTGCTGCTCCCAGATCATTTTGCAAATCACTATTGACCCTGATAAGTATGCTCGGCAACCAGAGGCACCACAAATTGAAAAGGATAAAAAATGATAACAATGCCAGCACTATAAGTTGAATGAAATCAAAGTCAAAAAGAATACTCTTGAAAAAGCCTGAAAACAGATCACTTCCTGTAGCGTAAACCAGTGCAAAGACAATGAGAAAGAACAAGGGAATGATCACAGTTGTAATCCATTTCTTCCAGCTAGCGCGGAATACTGACTTTGGCAACCAATCCTGGAAATAAAAAACTCTGAAAGGAAATGTCAGAAAGTTAATGATAAAAATCAGAGGGTAGGTTACCAGTTTCATTTGGGGATATTGGGAATAGAATACGGTAATAACTATCGAAAAGAATAATGCGAGAAATGAAAGCACATCACCATACCATGCAAATGAAAAGATGGAAATGAAGCAGGATAAGGAGAGTATCCAAAAGAATTTACTTTCAGATTTCACAGGTTTATTGATGTAGGTAAGCATCCAGACAGTAAGAGAGAAGATGCCGACATTGATTCCCGGTTCCTGCTTATAGAAAATGAAGATGAAAACCAGGATACCGATCATAATTTTTGATAGCTTATTCATATTATGTATTTAAAAGTGCTTTGAATTTCAAAGTGTATTTATAAAAAAAATTAGTTTTTATTCAACAATGCTTCCAACGCATTCAGGTGCCCTGTGAAACCGGATTTACCGAGTTTGGTAATGCGATAGGATGTTTTGGTTTTCTTGCCTTCAAACTGTTTTTTGATTTCTACATATTGTTTCTTTTCGAGTGCATTGATATGGCTGGCGAGGTTTCCATCTGTTATTTTGAGCAGGTCTTTCATCGTAAGAAAATCTACCCAGTCATTTACCATCAGCACAGACATAATGCCCAGCCGTACCCTGCTTTCAAAATCTTTGTTCAGGGCATCAATGATTCCTGTATTTTTTTTGATTTTGCTCATGCTGCCTTATCATATTTCCTGTACATCACCACACCGTAAATAATATGGAGCAATCCGAAACCGATGGCCCAGAATACCAATCCGTATCCTATAAAAAATAAGGATAAAAGGCCAAGAATCAGTTCACAATATCCAAGATAATTTATATCCGTAATGGTGTATTTCGAAGCATTGACCAGTGCCAGTCCATAAAAAACGAGCATAGCAGGCGCTATCAACCCTACCTGTGATTGGTGATAAAGTGCCAGGCAAAATATCCCTCCCGCAATCAATGGAATAAATAAACTGCTCAACAACCGGTAGGTAGTTGGTGACCACATATTCACCTGGTCTCTTTTGCTCTTGCGATACGTGAAGAAAAATGCCGATAAAAGAGCAGCCACCAAAGTGAGCATACAAAGAACGAATAATTGAAATACTATCTTTTCAGAATAAATGATTGTATCCTCATGAAAATAGGCAATCCCACTATCATTGAGTAACCAGAGTGCAGTTCCAAAGGCTACCAAAGCAAAAATTCCTGCAAATACACCAGACAGCCCGCTTAATGAGATAAACCTTGACGACCGCTCCATCATGTCTCTGATGTGAGCGATATCCTGTTGCGCATTCTTATTCATTAAAAAGTACTTTGAGATTCAAAGTTAATAGTTAATCAGAAAAATGCAAATTATTTTCAGGAATTATTTTAGATCCACCTGGCCGTTTCCCCCCCTCTGGCGCTGGTCTCCAGACCAGTGCCTCAGCGTTACTTAACTCTGCAATAAAAACAGCAACATTAGCATTTAAAAGCAATCCCAATTCATCCAAAAGATGATCTTACCAACTTCAATTTACTGGCCTTAATATTTTAATGAAGGTGTCTTAGTAACGAGCCGTCACAGTCCTGGAGGCCTACGCCAGTTGGACCAGTTGGAATTTGGTGCCGGTTTGGGCAACCGCATGAATTTGCCTTTAACTTTGCCAACCTAAATCAAAATCCTTTTGCTTACTTTATTCCAATCCTTACTCAATCAACACCAAATCCAGGCTGCTATTTTTGACCTTGATGGTACGCCCCCTCTGGCGCTGGTCTCCAGATCAGTACCTCAGCGTTACTTAACTCTGCAATAAAAACAGCAACATTAGCATTTAAAAGCAATCCCAATTCATCCAAAAGATGATCTTACCAACTTCAATTTACTGGCCTTAATATTTTAATGAAGGTGTCTTAGTAACGAGCCGTCACAGTCCTGGAGGCCTACGCCAGTTGGACCAGTTGGAATTTGGTGCCGGTTTGGGCAACCGCATGAATTTGCCTTTAACTTTGCCAACCTAAATCAAAATCCTTTTGCTTACTTTATTCCAATCCTTACTCAATCAACACCAAATCCAGGCTGCTATTTTTGACCTTGATGGTACGCTCTTAGACAACAATTCTTACCACCTGAAAAGTTGGCTGAAATATCTCGAAGAAAAACAAATCGATATTTCAGAAGAAGAATTCGGCAAAAATATCAGCGGCAGAACAAACAAAGATGCGGTGGAATATATCTTCGGAAGAAAAATGTCTGATGAAGAGGCCATGCACTATACTTTGGAAAAAGAAGCTGTTTACAGAAAATTATACGCTCCATTCATACAACCGGTGAAGGGGTTAATCAGCCTGCTGGATTTTTTCAAAGAGAGAAGTGTTAAGATGGCTATTGCCACATCAGGAATACAACCCAACATTGACTTCATGTTTAACCATGTACCCATTAGAAAATATTTTGACGAAGTAGTAAATTCTGCACATATCAGGCATGGTAAACCTGATCCGGAAATTTATCTCACTACTGCAAAATGGATTGGCATAGCGCCGGCCCGGTGTATTGTTTTTGAAGATTCATTCCCTGGAATTGCTTCCGGGAAAAGTGCAGGCATGTATGTAGTGGCTATAACAACAACACATACACGAAGTGAGCTAAGTGGTGCAGATATTGTGATTGATGACTTCAGCGAATTGTTTCGTTAGAAGATTATCAGAGCTTAATCTCTTCGTCAGTATTGTCCAGGAAGCGAAACTCAACGAGATGGAACGATGTATTGGGCCTGATTTTTATTTTCTGTTTAAATTTCCAACGCCAGCGCAGCCTTTTTGAAGGAAACCCTTTGGTAAGATATGCATGAAGAATTGGATGTACCTCAATTGTCAACCCCTTATGCTTCTGCATAATGAGGTAGTTCAGGTTCTTTTCAATTTCATCCTCCAGCACCAGAGTAGAAGAAATCTTGCCGGTGCCTTCGCAGGTAGGGCACATTTCCATCGTATTGATATTCATCTCCGGCTTCATCCGTTGCCTTGTAATTTGCATCAACCCAAACTTGCTGATGGGCAATACTGCATGTTTGGCTCTGTCGATCTTCATGAATTTCTCCATTTGCTCTGCAAGCCGTCGCTTGTTCTCAGGCAACTTCATGTCGATGAAATCGACGACGATAATACCACCAATATCACGTAAACGAAGCTGGCGTGCTATTTCGGCCGCTGCTTCGAGATTTGTCTCCAGGGCATTTTGTTCCTGGTTATTGCTCACACTCTTGTAGCCACTGTTTACATCAATAACATGGAGTGCCTCTGTATGTTCAAGGATAAGATACGCTCCGCTAGGCAGGTTCACAGTTTTTCCAAATGATGATTTCACCTGGCGTGTTACTCCAAAACTGTCGAAAACCGGAGAGCCATTGCTATGAAATGTGAGTATATCAGATTTTTCAGGTGCAATCTTCTGGAGATAGGCTTTGGTTTCATTGAAGATATTCTTATCATTTACAACAATACGGTTGAAATCTTCAGAAAGCAAATCTCTCAAAATACTATTTGTCTTTCCTTCCTCACTGAGAATCCTGGTTGGCGCAACAGCTCCAATCAGGTTCTGCTGGATTTTTTCCCATGTTTCCACTAAAGACCTCAGATCGTCCTGTAGCTCAGTTACATGCTTACCTTCTGCAGCAGTACGTACAATAACTCCAAAATTCTGAGGCTTTAATGATTCGATAATTTTCTGCAGGCGCTTTCGTTCATCTGCAGAGTGTATCTTGCGTGAAACAGCAACAATATTATTAAACGGAGTTACCACTACAAAGCGTCCGGGCAAAGATAGTTCGCAACTCAGCCGTGGACCTTTTGCTGCAATGGGTTCTTTGAGTATCTGTACCAGGATGTTGGGCTTACCCCCAAGCACCTCTGCAATCTTACCTGTCTTGACAATTTCAGGTTCTATTTTGAAATTGGCAAAATCCAGTGACTCACTATCTTGAGCATTCATTGCCAGTTTTGTAAATTTCAGGATAGAGCGTACATAAGGGCTTAGATCAGAATAATGCAGGAAAGCATCTTTTTCAAAGCCTACATCTATAAACGCAGCATTGAGTCCCGGTATCAGTTTCTTTACCTTTCCCAGGTACAAATCTCCGACTCCGAATCTCGAATCAGCGTTTTCAGTATGTAACTCTACCAGCTTCTTATCTTCAAGAAGGGCTATATCTACTGCCTGAGGGGCAGCATTTATAATGAGTTCCTTATTCAACTAAAATTCATTTTAATAAATACACATGCAGAGAGAGAACCCAGTAAAAAAGGTACTGTTCAGATGCTTAACAATTGGAGTATTGTTATCTCTTTTTATGACGATTCTTCCTTAAACGCTTCTTACGCTTGTGAGTAGCGATTTTATGGCGTTTTCTTTTTTTACCGCAAGGCATAATTTTGATTTAAAAAATTAATAAAATGTGGCAATTCATATTGCCTGTTTACTATCTTCTCTCTCCTATTTTTGCTCCAGCATTTTGATGCGTTCATCCACCTCTTTGCTGAAAGCAGGATTGTTTACTAAATGTTTTGACTGCTCATACCATTTCTTTGCATTAGCTATATCACCTTCTGATGCATAGGCATCTGCCAGCCACGATACCGCTTCCAGGTTGTGTGGGTCAAAGTTTACTACTTTGTTTAATCGTTCTATCCCTTTATCAACCTGGTTGGAAATCACTGAAGCAATTCCCAATACCATCTGGGCCTTCATGTTATTACTGTCTTTTCTCACTACCTCCAGGAGTTTTTGAATGCCCACCATTGTTTGCTGAGGATCACCTGTCATTCCCGGCCCATATACATAACAACTTCCCAACCCAATTTTCAAATCATCACTGGAAGGGTTCAACTTCAAGGCCTGCTCGAAAAGACCGGCCGCAGTTTGAGATTCCCAGAGTTTGAGATCAGGACGACTTTCACGCCGCATGTTCTCCAATAAAAATTGGCCTGCAAAAGTGAGGTTTTTTTCTGAATTCTCCAATTTAGCAGCCTCACTCAGATAATAAGCATAAGGTATGAGGGATTTGGCTGAGTCTTTCCAAAAATCGGCAATGGCAGTAAGTTGACCTGATGTTTGGTTTCTTACATCTCCCCGCTTTACCCCATTTTCCAATTTCTGCAAGCTTATCTGCTGGGAGGGTGTAAGAATCTTGCTGATGGAGTCAATAGCTCTGTGTATGTCAAAGTCGGCAATCACCGGTTCAGTAGTTTCTTTTACAGGCAATTTTTCTACACTGGTTTTTCCAAAGAAAAACAGTCCTGATAAGAGCAACAATGCACCGATTGAAAATATAACCCTTTGCTTCACTGTAATTGCCTGTTTTTATGGCAGGAGTGCAAAACTAAGCTATTCCCCTTTGGGAACAATTTTCTGTTCCTTAATTTCAAGCAAAAACTCCTTAGCAGGCTTGAATGCCGGGATATAATGTTCAGGGATTTCAACTGCAATATTTTTCTTGATATTACGCCCGATCTTGGCAGCCCGCCTCTTGACAATAAAACTCCCAAAGCCTCTGATGTAAATATTTTCTCCCTCTTTTAGAGAACCCTTTATTTCCTTCAGCATTGTTTCCAATGTCACTAATACATCAACTTTTGGAATCCCTGTCTTGTCTGCAATACGGTTAATTAAATCTGCTTTTCTCATGAATTAATCATTTAATAAAGATGATAGAATTAAATTCGTTTTTCCCTGGGTTTCAAGGTGACTTCGGATAGGAAGTACAAAAGTAATTGAATATGATTAACAATTTAAAATAATATTTAGCCAAAATACCAGTGCCGGTTTTTGAGTAATCTTGCCGTATGGATTCCCAATATTTTTCAAGATCATTGCTTAACTGGCACAAGAGGCATAATATACGAAAAATGCCGTGGAAAGGGGAAAAAGACCCTTATAAAATTTGGTTGAGCGAGATTATTTTACAGCAAACGCGCGTGGAGCAGGGGCTCAAATACTATGAAGATTTTATTAAATCATTTCCTGATATCAATTCACTGGCCAAAGCCCCATCAAAACATGTTTATAAAAAATGGGAAGGGCTGGGCTATTACTCACGTTGCAAAAATCTAATAACAACTGCCAAAAGACTCAACAACGAATACAAAGGAATTTTTCCCGACAAATACGAAGAAATTCTTTCCCTCAGAGGAGTTGGCGCTTACACAGCCGCCGCAATTGCTTCATTCGCTTTTGACCAGCCGTACCCCGTAGTGGATGGGAATGTGAAGAGGGCGTTGGCAAGGTTTTTCGGGATTGAAACACCGGTTGATACGACTTCAGGAAATAAACAGATCTATCAACTTGCTACCAAACTATTGCCGGCAAAGCATCCGGGAACATTCAACCAGGCTATCATGGATTTCGGGGCTACTGTTTGTAAACCTTCAAATCCAGGTTGCCCAACCTGTCCGCTTCGGAAAAAGTGTATCGCATTTCTGCAGGGAAAGACTTCCATTTTACCAATAAAAAGTAAGAAGATTAAAGTCAGAAACCGATATTTCAATTACTTTGTTATCCAATCAGGTGACCAAATTCTTCTGAAAAAAAGATCAGGTAAAGACATTTGGGAGAATCTGTACGAACCACTTCTTGCAGAAAGTAAAAAGTTATTTAAGCCATCTGATATCCGTCAACTCCGGCAATTACAGAAGTATTTTGATGCCGGAGATATGGAAATAACCGGAATCAGTTCCCCTTCTATTCAAAAACTGACACATCAGAAAATAAGTGCTCAATTTATCAACATCAGTACCCGAAAAAAAATTCAACAGTTATCAGGATGCAAACCTGTCAGCATTGCCAGGTTGAACGATTATGCATTTCCTAAAATTGTATCCAATTTTTTAAAAGATAATGGCATATCTTTAAATTTGAATTTCTGAAGCTGGAAACAAAAGAAATATGCGCGGTGTCAATAAAGTCATATTGATTGGGAATTTGGGCAAAGACCCTGAAATGCAATTCCTGGAAGGGAATATCCCTGTTGCAAAATTTCCACTTGCAACTACAGAAGCATTCAAAGACAAGACCGGGAAAGCTCTCACTCATACAGAGTGGCATTCAGTAGTGCTTTGGCGTGGGCTTGCAGAACTTGCGCAAAAATATCTGCACAAAGGTAGCCTGGTCTATATTGAAGGGAAACTGAAGACCCGCTACTGGGAAGATAGAGAACACAACAAGAAATCTCAAACAGAAATTATTGCAGACAACCTGATCATGCTTGACAAAAAAGGAGAATCGAGCCAGGAAGACGATCTTCCTATCTCAAATATTCCTCCTATAGAACCTAATACCTAAGATCATTAACCAAAAACCAAATCAATTGGATTACCATTCGGGATTGAGTTTATTTATACCAAACTTATTGGCTATTACTCCGGCCATATCCACAGTCTTTATTTTTGCGCTGGTTTTATTGCTCTTTTTTTCTTTCCTGCTTTCAGGTGCACAGGTAGCCTATTTTTCAATGGGAACAAGGGATATCAACCTGCTGAAGACAAGGCCACAACCATCTTACCGCCGCATTGTAACCTTACTGCAATCGCCAAAACAATTATTTACTTCAATACTAATCGCCAACACAGTCATTAATATCCTCATCATACTTATTGCCAATATGCTGCTGGACGAATGGGCGCACCAGTTAGTACTACCTGATGCATTGATCATCGTTATCAAAATTGCTATCATTGCAATTGTGCTGGTAACTCTGGCGGAGATCCTTCCTAAAATATGGGCGAGCCATCATAAGATATGGTTTGCATCCACATCATCTATGGTTGTTGAGATCACTACTTTAATATTTGGTAAGATTAGTAACCAGGTCGTGCGAACTGACACCGCACTCACCAGGGCCCTCATTGGAAAGCAAAAAGCAAATGAACGTGAAGCGGATCTTGATCTGGAATTATTAAGTGATGAAGATGCCAGCAATGAAGAAAAGGATCTGTTGAAAGGCATCAGAAAGTTTGGTAATACCACTGTGAAGCAAACGATGAGAACAAGGCTCGATGTTGTAGGAATAGAGTTTGGTTCCGGATACAACCAGGTGCTTCAGAAGGTTGGTGAAATGATCTACAGCCGTATCCCTGTTTATAAAGGCAACCTGGATGAAATTGCCGGTATCCTGCACACCAAAGACCTGTTGCCGCATTTACATGAAGATGACGGATTCGAGTGGCAGGGCTTATTACGCCAGGTATATTATGTGCACGAGCAAAAACCAATTGAAGACATATTACAGGAATTCAGAAACAGGCGCAATCACATGGCAGTAGTAGTAGATGAGTTTGGAGGCACTTCCGGCATCATCACTCTCGAAGATGTGATTGAAGAGATTGTAGGCGATATTCAGGACGAATTTGATGAAGAAGAAAATCAGAATTACAAAGTGGATGAACGTAATTATATTTTCGAAGGAAAGATAATGATCCATGACGCCTGTCGAATCATGCATTTACCTGTCAATACCTTTGATGATGCACGTGGCGATAGTGATTCCCTCGCAGGCCTTGTACTGGAGATCGCGGGAGAGTTTCCTGAGGAACTTACAGAATTTCATAGCCGTGGTTTCACCTTCAAACCCCTTCAGATCAGTAAGAACCGAATACTCAAAGTGCAGGTAACCATACCCAATGAATTTATAGATGAAAAATAAAATCCTATTCCTGTTGCTGTTTTGTTTTGTTATAGCCTGCAACTCTCCTTATACTTCTAAGAAAACAGGGTATTTCAAAATTGACTTTCCGGAAAGATCTTATAAAACCTTTGAAGATGCAGGATATCCTTATTCCTTCGAATACCCGGCATACGCTACCATTTCAAAGGATAGCGCTTACTATGAAGGGACGAGTCCTTACTGGATCAATATCAACTTTCCTACATTCAATGGAAAAATTTTTATCAGTTATAAGAACATCGGTGGCTACTCCACTTACAAAGTGAAAGGCCCAAATGGCAAATACAGAGACTCCACTGCAGTCAACGATTTTGATAAGATGGTTACTGATGCATTCAATCTTACCTACAAAAATGATGTGAAAGCGTATTCCATTGACGACAGTGTAATGCATACTCCCAACGGGTTGTCAGGGGTTTATTTTTCTCTGTCGGGGAATGTAGCCACCGCTCACCAGTTTTTTCTTTCGGATACTACAAACCATTTCCTGAGAGGTGCTCTATATTTTAATGTTACTCCTAATGAAGATTCACTCAGGCCGGTCAATGCTTTTCTGCAACAGGACATGAAGCATATTATCAATACGATGAAGTGGAGATGAACTGAAGCGTCATTTTCCTTGAGCCAGAATTTGCCCTACGACCAATAATTTAAGGTCCAAATAAGGATGCAAAGGGCCAATGTTATTTTCAATCAAGGCAACAAAAAATTGAAAGTCATATTATAAAAAACAATTGGCTTCTACCAGTTGGCCATCGGCTTTGCAGATCAATTTCAAACTAAAAACTCCTTAAACCTTATTTATCCCTAAAAAAACTTTCTTGATATGTTTGTGATTCCTATTTTAGCAAGCACATTATCGCATAACATATTTCCATGTTCACAAGACTTGGAATAAAGTCGTAACCGATGTATTCTTGCAAACTTAATTATAATTGCTAACCGGCTTCCGGGTTACTTTTAAACCTGCCTGTTTTAAAAAATGCTATTAAAATGAAAAATACCAATATTCACTTGTCCAGTGAATTCAAGAGGCTTACTACTAGAGCAATCCTGTCAATAGTATCTTTCTTCGCAATCTATCTTCTGCTTCTGTTATTAGCAATTGCCGTCACCATACTATGCATAATGGGAGGGTTTTTTCTTATTTCGACAGTACCAAACTTTTTGACATTGGTACTTGGCCTTGGATTATCGAGTTTAGGTATTCTCATTCTGGTATTCCTGATCAAGTTCATCTTCAACTCTAATGAGAGAAACAATTCTCTCCTTATAGAAATGAACCGCGATGAAGAACCTGAACTCTTCAAAATGATTTGGGAAATAGCAGATGAGGTGGGAACAAGATATCCCCAAAAAGTGTACCTGGCGCAAGATGTCAATGCATCAGTATTTTACAATTCTAATTTCTGGAGTATGTTTTTACCGGTAAAAAAGAATTTGCAAATTGGGTTAGGATTGGTAAATACAGTGAATAGGGAAGAATTAAAGGCGATATTGTCTCATGAATTTGGTCATTTCTCTCAAAGGACAATGAAGGTTGGCAGTTATGTCTATAATGTAAACCAGATAATATTTAATACGCTTTATGAAAATGATGCGTATGACAATCTCGTCCGAAAGTGGGGAAGTGTAAACGGAGTCTTTTCTTCATTTATAGCCATAGCTGCAAAAATAAATGAAGGGATACAATGGATACTCAGAAATCAATATGAAATCGTAAACAAGAGCTACCTCGGACTATTGAGGGAAATGGAATTTCAGGCCGATGAAATAGCAGCCAACATTGCGGGTTCAGAGCCACTGAAAACCTCTTTGCTCAGGCTTGCCCTGGCAGATAGTTCCATGAATTCCACATTGAACTTCTATGATAGAAAGATCGCTGATAACCTGGTAAGTGAAAATATTTACAGGGATCAGACAGCTGTGATGAAATTTCTTGCAGAAAGAAACAATTTCCCCCTCGTGCATGGGCTCCCAAATATTTCATTAGTAGAACAAAGCAAATTTGACAAATCAAAACTGAGGATTAAAGATCAATGGGCTTCGCATCCGAGTACCAAAGAAAGAATAGAAAGAATAGATAAATTGAATATTATGTCTGAAACCAGCAGCAATGTACTTGCCAACACCATTTTCAATAAGATTGAAGACCTTCAAAAAAGACTGACGAACAAAATGTTTGAAACGGTGAGTTATTCAGGCGAAACCCGGTATATTTCTTTTGAAGAATTTCAAATAGAATTTCATAATGAGTATCTGAAAAATACTTTCTCAAAAATCTACAACAATTATTATGACGATAAAAATCCCAATTACTTCGAAATAAAGAACATGCCCGCAGAAGAGGTTCAATCGAATTTTTCAGAATTATTTTCAGATGAAAAAGTTGACCTGATTTATGCTCATGTGGCATTGCAAGACGACCTGGAAGTAATTATGCAGATCTCAAATAATTCATACAAGATCAAAACCTTTGACTATGATGGAATAAGATACTCAAGAAATGACAGTACCGAATTATCGCTAAGGCTTCAAAAGGAACTCGAAAGCTCCGGGAATCTGATTACAAGTAATGATATTAATATTTTTAGATACTTCCGAAAACTGGAACTGCAACTGAACAAAACGAGCAAGATAGAAATCTACTACAAAGGGTTCTTCGAATATGACAAGAACTTCGATTCTAAATATCAAATCTATTTACAACTCTCCAATGCTCTGCAATTCGTAAATGTAACTACTCCATTTGATCAAATAAGAACCAATCTTTCTCAAATAAAGCCTTATGAGGAAAAGTTGAAAGCCGAATTAAAAGTTATACTCTCTGATGATTTGCTAGCTTCTGATATCTCTGCTGATGCGAAGGATATCATTGTACAATACATTTCAAAAGAGCAGGATTATTTTGATGGTACTCATTACATTGATGAAAACCTGAAAATCCTTTATTCAGCATTGAACCAATACGCGGAATTAATATCAATGAAATATTTTATTCTGAAAAAAAGAATACTGGATTACCAGGAAGAGTTATTTAAGAATCAGGTATAATTTCGTTCTCTCACTGAATTACATTTTCAATTCTAATAATGACAGACACAATCAGTGATAGTCATATCTTTCATTCGACAAAGATTGCATATTGAAATTGCCCTTCCTATCTGCAGCAATATACCAAGTCCATCATATCCTCAAAAGAAAATTCATTTAACTTTCAGATTTATAATTATCCAAAATTGACGAATCTTGGTATATCATCTTTTTATGAAATACACGTTACTCATAGCATTTCTGATCACATTCAATTCCCTTTCCTATTGTCAGCCCAAAAGCGATGCCTTTCTCAAAGAATTACTTCTGAAAAATAAAGACAGCATTCTGCAAATGGTCATCAGTCACCCTGAAGTATATCGTTACCAGATCATCTACACGCAAATCAACCGTGATAAAAACAATCGCCCTTCTTTTAAAAACTATTATCTAAATGTGGACCCAATGCTGTATTTCAACCCGGCATCCACTGTAAAAATGCCGGTCATTTTTCTTGCACTTGAAAAACTCAACAGGATCAACAAACCGGGAGTCAACAAGTACACCACGCTACTGACTGACAGCAGCTATTCAAAACAAACAACTGCTTATAAAGACAGTACTTCAAAATCAGGCCTGCCCTCCATCGCACAATACATCCGCAAGGCATTTCTGATTAGTGATAATGACGCTTACAACAGGCTTTACCAATTCGTCGGGCAGCGAACCATCAATCGTGAATTGCACAAAATGGGCTATCGCGATGCCCGCATCACCAGGCAATTCAAAGGTGGAATGTCTTTCGAAGAACATGCGCATACCAACGCCATACGATTTGTCGGCAAAAATGAGAATCTGCTTTACAGGCAGCCACCGGCATACAATACCGATCCTTTTGATTTTAGCCACATCATATACCTTGGGAAAGGACATCTTGACGACAAGGACAGCCTGATCCATACTCCAATGGATTTTGCTAAAGTGAACAACATTTCTTTGGAAGATTTGCAACAGATTGAGCAATCAGTCCTCTTTCCTGAATCAGTGCCTGATTACAAAAGATTTGACCTGAAACCGGCTGACTACAAATTCTTGTATCAATACATGTCGCAATACCCATCAGAAACTAATTATCCAAAGTACAATGCTGAAAAATTTTATGACAGCTATGCCAAGTTCTTTTTCAGGGGAGAGAAAATGCCCGCGCACCTTCGTGTGTTCAATAAGGTAGGTTGGGCTTATGGATTTCTTACTGATGTTTCCTATGTTGCCGATTTCAAGAATAAGGTGGAATACATGCTGAGTTGCACAGTGTATGTAAACAGTGATGGTATTTTGAATGACAATACTTATGATTACAATACTATCGGTTATCCATTCCTGTTAGAGGTGGGCAGGGCGGTTTACCAATATGAATTATCCCGTAATAGAAAACACAAACCGGATTTGAGCCGGTTCAGAATTCAATATGAAAAAAGAAATCCGAACGATACGAGACCGGTCATAACGGAAGCGATCAATTGAATTTCCTTTGAGACACTTAAGAAATTAATTTGCCCCAATTCCACAAAATTCCAGATTATATCCAATACCTGAAATTTATTTTAAATTTGAATACTATTAGTGATCTGAACATCTCAACAAACCAGTCAATGGAAAATACAATTCTTATAAAAGTAACCAATCATAAGGCACTTAGGCTTTTGCATGAGTTAGAGGAACTGCAATTGATTAAAGTGGTAGAAGAGAATATTCCGAAAAAGGGTAAAAAACTCTCTGATAAATACAGAGGAATTTTGAATAAGGAGCAGGGAAAAGATTTAAAAAAACATATTCAGCAAATGCGAAACGAATGGAGCAATACCTGATTGATACCAATGTGATATCAGATTATCTTTCTGCTTCCTTTTCCACCTCAGGAATGGCTTTTATGGATCTTACGATTGATGCAGTACCTAATATTTCAATCATCACTCAAATTGAACTTCTTTGCTGGGATACTAATAAGAAAACCTCAGACAGAGTAAAAGATTTTATTGAAGATAGTATTGTATTGGATATTAAGCCCGATGTTATTTCTCATTGTGTCAGTTTGAGAAAGGGAAAAAAAATAAAAACACCGGACGCAATAATTGCAGCAACCGCCCTGGCTCATAGATATACTTTAATTACCAATAATGAAAAGGGTTCTGTAAAAATCAATGGCTTGAAAATCATCAACCCTCATAAAGTTTAATTGGAAGTTTCTAAAAATGTCGTATATGACCTGCTTGTAAATTAATTCACCAGATGATGAAGCAAATAAAGTCGATCATTCTATTATGCCTGCTTATCGGGTTAATCTCACATGCTGGATTTGCCCAACTAAAACTCCAGGACTTATTGAGCTATCCTCACCCTTCCAACCTCTGTTCTGATCCTCAGTCCGGAAAGATTGCATGGACATTCAACCAGGAAGGCCGGAGAAATATTTTTATTTCAGAAGATAAAGGGAATGCCTATACGAAACTTACCGGCTTTGATAAGGATGAAGGACAGGAGATCAGCAGCCTTGCATTCTCACCGGATGGTGAATGGCTCATATTCATGAGAGGAGGAGAGCCTTCGGGCAACTGGTCTGAAGATGCTCCGGTAAATCCAACTTCATCTCCTGACAAACCGGAATTTCAATTATGGAGTTTGAATATCAAAAGCAAGGAACTTCATCAACTCGCTACAGGACAGGACGGAAGCGATCCGGCCATCACGCCAAACAGTAAGACGGTGGCATTCATCAAAGACGGGAGTGTATGGACCATTCCTATTGATGGGCGCAGTAAGACTGAAAAATTATTTTATGCAAGAGGAGATTGCAGGTCACCTCAATGGTCGCCCGACGGGCAAAAGCTGTTGTTTGTATCAGGCAGAGGCGATCACTCATCCATCGGGATATTCAGGGACAGTACTACTCCCATTCAATGGATAGATCCTTCTTTCTCTTTTGATTCAAATCCTCAGTGGTCGCCAGATGGATTGTCAGTCGTCTTTGTAAGAACACCGGGAAGAGGTGGAGCGCCTGACTCTATTCTCAACCGAAATCCAAGCCCCTGGGAAATAAGAACGGCAGACATCCGGCAACAAAAAAGTAACCTGGTCTGGAAATCGCCTGACACATTTGAAGGCTCTGTGCCTACTACACAAGGCAGATATAACCTACATTGGGCAGCCAACAACCGAATCATATTTTTAGCCACGCTGGACAACTGGCCTCATCTTTATTCCATCGCTACAACAGGAGGGAATCCATTGTTATTGACCCCGGGTAAATTTATGACGGAATACATTGCTATCGCTCCCGATAAAAAGAAACTCCTTTTCAGTGCTAATACAGGTAACGATCCAGTGGATATTGACAGGCGGCATATTGCTTCTGTTTCCGTTGATAAAGCAGACATGCGGATGATTACTTCCGGGGATGGTATCGAAGCTTTTCCTGTTTATGTGAGTAATGATGATGTAGCATTCATCAGTTCAACAGCAATAAGGCCCGGACTTCCGGCTATTTTATTAAAAGGACAAAAGAGTCCTTCGCTGATCGGACAAGGCCTGCTTTCATCTGTGTATTCAGATAAAAACCTGGTAACTCCCAAACAAGTTATTTTCAAAGCACCTGATGGGACATCAATTCATGCACAGTTGTTTGAAAAACCCGGCGGTGCAAAAAAGAAACCTGCTGTCGTCTGCATTCATGGTGGCCCCATGAGACAAATGCTTTTGGGTTGGAATTACAGTGACTACTATGCAGCGCATTATGCCACCAATCAAAAACTTGCCGACATGGGCTTTATTGTATTATCCGTCAACTACAGATTGGGGATCGGGTATGGCAATGATTTTCATCATCCCGCAAATGGAGGCAGGGCTGGACTTTCAGAGTACCAGGATATTTTGGCCGCTGGCCAATGGCTGGCAAAGCAACCCCAGGCAGATCCAAAAAGAATAGGCGTATATGGCGGTTCTTATGGCGGATACCTTACAGCATTTGCCCTGGGCAGAAATTCTGATGTATTCGCTGCAGGTGTTGATATATCGGGTGTACACGTTGTAACCCCAAAAGAAAGATATACCACCAAATTTGAACATGCACCTGATGCTGCACTGGCAGATACAGTCGCATGGCGCTCTTCTCCGATAGCGTATGTCAATACCTGGTCATCTCCCGTGCTATTGATTCACGCGGATGACGACAGGAATGTGGACTTCAATCAAAGTGTTGATCTGTTAAATAGATTGAAGAAGAAAGGAGTTGACACTGAAACATTGGTGATTCCGGATGATACTCACCATTGGTTACGGTTTCGAAATTTGGTAAGCGTGTATGAAGCCACCATTGATTTTTTGAAAAGAAAAGTGATGGATAAGAAAGGATAAATACAATGGAGGTAGAGGAAAACTAAAAAAACAAAGGAATGGGTTCCTGCTCCATCCCGCAGCGTTCCGTGCCGGAGACACTGCAAAGAAGAAAAACAAACAAAAGAAAGAGTGTAAATTTGAGCAAACAAAAAAACGATGAAAGTATTGGTAGATATTCGCAACAAAGCCAAAGTCCCTTTTGTAATGGAGTTTTTGGACAGTCAGCCCTACATTAAGGCACACCCTATTTCTGATGATGGGGCAAAACTGATGAAAGATTTAAAAGAAGCGATGACTGAAGTAAAGCTGCACAGGCAGGGTAAGATAAAATTAAAAACAGCAGAACAATTACTGAATGAATTATAAGATTATTCCTACCCATAAGTTTGAGAAAGAAATTAAACGGTTAATTAAAAAGTTTCCCTCGCTTAAAAAAGAATATGCCACTCTGATAACTGAACTAAAAACCAACCCCACTACCGGCACCCCGTTGGGTGATAATTGCTATAAAATACGACTTGCCATCGCCTCCAAAAATAAAGGCAAAAGCGGAGGAGGGAGAGTGATTACTTATGTGGTGGTAGATGATACTGCCGTTTTTCTGCTTACCATTTATGACAAGTCCGAACGCAATAATATCTCCGATAAAGAATTGAAAATATTAATCAAAAGTTTACAGTAAAATGTTGCCAGCAACACAACAGTATTGCACTGCATACAGTTAATAAAAAAGCTACAACTCCCAAAAAGGGCTATTTGTCTCCCCTGGATATAATTGCACCAAACCGAATTATTTTGAAGTGTAGAATCCACTTTTTCCAACTGTAGGTTCAAGAATCCACATTCCACCGACTCCCCACATGGATAACTGAAGTTCCAAATGTGTATGGTATCGTTCTCCCGACAGGCATACCAAAAAATTAGTCTATTGTATTTACTCGAAGCACATCAAACGCAGAGGCCGCTGTTGGCAGTGACACTGCAGGGAAGAAAAAGTTCGATTTTAAAAAGAGAAAGCTTTGTATATAAGTGCTTATCAAAGCATCTTCATTTCAAACATGACAAACAAAACTAAATTATTACCATCCTGCTTTTCATTCATTCCCGCATAATGAAAAATTATCTTTGAAGATCAATAAAGTAAATTATTACTTTTAGCGACCAAAAGCTAACCCAAACCAAACCGCCAAAGAGATTCAATTGTTTTTTTCACCAATACGATTCCCTGCCTGCAATCGTTTATTACCTAAAAATATCCGAATGAGAAAACTATTACTGCTTGCTATCTTTTTCAGTGTTTCCACCTTTTTATCAGCCCAGGACAATGAAACCGGGGATAATAACATCACCATCAAAAAATCCGAACGTATATTCAGATTTGAAAAGGGAAATGATGCTCATCCTGTCGTGATAAGAGAGGAGAGCCACAAAACCTATTACTGTAATAACTATCGCACGGATATTACCATTGTAGAATTTTACAATGACATGGTTACCATTGATGATGTAAGAATCCTTGCCAATGGTTCGAAGAAAAATGGTATAACACCAAAGTATGATTACTACAGTGCGAATGGAATATTTTATTCAGATGCGCGGGTTTGTTATTTCAAGTTGCCACTGCTGAAGCAGGGAAGCACTTCGGAAGTAACTTTTAAGAAGACAACGCTTGATCCTCATTTTTTCACCACCATCTATTTTATGGATGACCATAAGATAGAAAACCAGGAAATAAAGATCGTTGTACCGTCGTGGATGCAACTGGAGATCAAAGAATACAATTTCAAAAAATACCAGGTAAAGAAAGATATTTCCGGCAAAGGCGATGAAACAGTTTATACCTTCAGCATGGAAAATCTGCCTGCCGCCATCAACGAACCCAGATCGCCCGGCCCCGGCTATTACATGCCTCACATACTGGTGCTCTGCAAATCCGCTGCACCAAAGGATGAGAACTATGTGTATTTCAAAACTATCAAAGATCAATACAACTGGTACCATAAACTGATAGAAGAAACCGGGAATGATCCAAAGGTCATCAGGGAAAAAACGCTGGAAATCACAAAAGGAATTTCTTCAGATGATGAAAAAGTAAAAGCGGTTTATCAATGGGTGCAGGACAATATCCGCTACATCGCTTTCGAAGATGGCATCATGGGTTTCAAGCCGGCCAAAGCACAGGATGTACTCAGTAAAAAATATGGCGACTGCAAAGGAATGGCCAACTTGCTCACGGAGATGTTGCGCTCTATCAATCTTGATGCAAGAAGATGCTGGATCGGTACAAAACATATTGCTTATGATTACTCCACACCATCGCTCTCTGTAGATAATCACATGATCTGTGCATGGATGAAAAACGGCAAACCCATTTTCTTAGACGCTACAGAAAAATACATTGGCTATGGTGAAATAGCAGAAAGAATACAGGGGCGCCAAACCCTCATCGAAAATGGGAAGAACTATTTACTCGAGCGTATTCCAACTGCCACTTCTATGCAAAACACAGCAACCGAATCAAGAAAATTTATTTTGGAAGGAAATATTCTTAAGGGTCATGTAACACAGGTGTGGAAAGGTGAAAACAAAGAATGGCTCCTGACACAGTTGAATGAAATGAAACAGGACAAACAGGAAATTGCTCTCAAGGAATTTTTGGCTGCCGGAAAAACTGATTTTGAAATCAGTAACCTGAAAATCGGTAATATCAACGATTACAATGCAGACCTGAAAGTGGAATATGATGTTGTTTGGAAGAATGCATTGACTGAGTTTGGCAAGGCATCGTACCTCGATATCGACAATCGCAGGTATTACCAGGATTTTACCATTGATACCGAAAAAAGAAAATTGCCATTATGGTTTCAGTACAAAAACCATCTGATTTTCGAAACAGAAATAAAAATTCCGGAAGGGAAAACGGTACCTACTTTACCCGGATCTCTTTCTGTGGATGAACCCGGGTATAGCTTTAAGGCATCGTATCGAAACGATGATGGCCAGATCATTTATAAAAACGAAATCACCATCAACAAAGCAGAACTCCAACCGGAATCGTTCTCTCAATGGAATGACGACATCAAAAAACTAAGCAACTTTTATAACGAACAAATCGAATTCACTACTAAAAACTAACTTATGAAACGGATCTTAATCCTCAACTTTCTCGCAATTTTCCTCATTGCTTTCACAAGTGTTAATGCACAGAAGAAAGATGAAGCCAAATACAGGCAGGCATCAGAAGAAGTAAGAAAGCAAGTGTGGAGCTGGGACATGCCCCAATTCAAGAAAAGAGACATCCCTGAAAAATATGCTAAAGCATCGAAGGTGATCATGGCACACCATACCGAACTCACCGCCGATAGTAAATCAAAGTTTCAATTCTATGTCATCACCTTCGGCGTAAAAAAGGAACAGACCATTACAGAAGTAGTAAGAGAAATGATAAAGTTGAATGACAAGAACGCCGTAACAGATTATTCAGAATTGAGTTTTGTACAATTCCAAAAAACAAGTGGATTCTATTCCTTCGACAAGACTACATCGTATGTAGGTGTAAGAGTAATAAAGCCCAACGGAAGTATGAAAGAAATCAATGCTGATGATATCGTACTCACCACCGATGACAAATCAGTCAAGAAAGCCAAGGTAGCAATTCCTGACCTGGAGCCCGGCGATATCATCGATTATTTCATTGCCACAGAACAGCATGTAACCAATGATTTCAGTTCCAAACCGTATCACCTGTTTTTGTTTGACGATGCTCCTGTACTCAGCTATTCTTTTCATGCACAGTTAGGAAAAAAATATTCCATCGAATACAGAAGTTATAATGGAGCTCCGGAACTGGAAGTAAATAAAAACGATGATAAAGACATCATCGTTGATGTAGTCAAAAAAGATATGGCACCTTACGAGTCCAACTTGTGGGTGGCACCGGCACTCCAGCTTCCTTTTATCAGAATGAATATTTCCTTAGGAGTAAGGGGATTCGGAACAAAATACCTCGGTATCAACAAACCCGGCGAGGTGTATAAGATTACAGACAGCGACAAAGTATTAGATGGCGTAGCACAGGATTATTCCTACGACTATTATTCCGGATACAAAATACCTGCTGCAAGAGACCAATATGATGCTTTAGAAAAAGCAGCCAAAAAATTGACAAAGCAAAGCGGGCTTTCCTATTCCGATATGAGCAAGGCAGAAAAAGCAGCTCAATTGTATTATACGCTACGGTTTACGAAGTTGTTGAATTTTGATATCGACCAGCTTTCAGATAAAATAAATTTTGGGGCTGCCAGGTTCAATGGCATTTCATTTCCTCTCTTTTGCACTTTTAAAGCCGCGGGTCTCGACCCGGCGATCTTCGTAAGCAATCGCAGAACAGGTACCCGGATGAATGAAATCATGGGTGATGATGATCTCACATCTGTTGCCTACATTCCTGACGGCAATGAGTTTTTCACGATTCAGTCTTTCTTTGACATTCCATTCTCCATACCACAGGAAATAGAAGGCATCAAAGGAGGCAAGAGTTTCACCTTTGACCGTGGCGGAGGTATCGTAACCATGAAAAAGGTGTATAGCCTTACAAATGTTGACGAAGGACCAAAAATAAAAATCAGTTCCTCAGAAAAAAACGCGCATATCGAAAACCTGAAGTTATCTCTGACAGGTGATCACAGCAAACTGGCAGTAAACCGCTCCACAACGCTGAAAGGATATTACAAATTAGATGCACAAAGCCAATTGATCCTATATGAAGATTTTTATGAATCAGAAAGGAAAGCCTTTAATGTGGAAGAGTCATTGATCGAAAAACTTGAGGATGGACGCAAATCAAAAAAATATGCGGAAGAAGTAACCAATGCTTTTGCAGAAGCAAGAAAAAAGCAAAAAGATGCCTTTGTAGATGAAGCGAAGGGTTGGTTTGGCCAGGATGTTACCGAACTGAAAAATTACAAAACAGACAAACTGGGCGTGAGGCATACGGCGCCTGATTTTGTATATAGTTCTTCATTCAACCTTAATGGTCTTATTAAAAAAGCAGGTAACAACATCATCGTTGAGATTGGAAAAATACAAGGCGAGCCTCTGTTGATCAAAGAAGATCAACGCAAACGCGACCTTGATATTTATGCGCCATTTGCCAGGAGCATTGAATACAATATTGAATTCACCATTCCACAAGGCTATTCTGCTGAGGGAGTTGAAGCGCTCAACAAACAAGTGAAAAATGAAACCGGATTTTTCATTGCGGAAGCAGGCACTTCCGGTAATATCATCACCATTAAAATCAAGAAACATTACCTGCACAACTATGAGCCGGCAGCCAACTGGAACAAGATGATTGAATTTACAGATGCAGCAAATGACTGGCTGAATGCAAAGATATTGTTGAAGAAAATTTAGAAAGACATCATCAACTTTTCCAAAGTTTCGAACTTTGAAAAATTGTTTCAAACAAAGTCGGAATGCTGAACATCAAAGTGCAAAAGGCAAATAAACGAACAAAAAACTTGTCATCCTTCTCCGCCGCGGCGGAGAAGGAACTGCCATATCAGGGACCAAATGCTGAAAGTAAAAAGTAACAGAAGCACAATTGTCATAACTCAGGCAATCAACCTTTTGTACTTCGATTATACAGGTCCTTCTCCGCCGCGGCGGATCAGGACGACAGCTACTTTTCATCTTTAGATCTTCGATTCAGCAAATTCACATCTTCCGTTGAATGGCAGCGTTAATTCCTTTTAAAATTATTTCGTTGCCATTTCTTTCATCTTCTTAGCCAGATGATCCATCACGGTATTGAATTTTCCATCAGGGCTAAAGTCAATGAACTTTACATTCTTTTCCACCACACCGGTGTGTGGTGCAGGCCAATAAAACACTTCGCCGGCATTCACGATTTCTTCTTTGCCTCCGGGGTATTTTATCTTCAATGAACCTTCTAAAACATAACCCCAATGCGGTGAAGGACACATATCTTCCGGCAATCCCTTGAAGAGCGGCGTAAAATCTGCAGGGCCCGGTACCTCCATATATCCTATTGACATGCCGCCCATGCCGGAAACATTTTGAAACCCATTTCTCGGATTTTTTGGAATGGAAGTGACTGGTATATGATACGAAGCAGATTGAGGAGTGGCAAATGAAGATACCTCCACAATGGAAGCATGTGTGATCTTCCAATCATTAGTTACTTTTCGAAGCGTTCGGGTTTCTTTCTTCTTCCTTTCTGTTCCTCCCCAATTATCTTCCTGGTCAAAACTTACAAAAGCGATATCTTCTCCTATTGAGAAATGATAGTTATCTCTTATTAATTTCAGCTCGAAAGGCTGTATTCCGCCAATCAATTGTGCCAATGATTGAAAACCATTTACAGACTGCAGCCCTTCGGAATTAGTGTAGTGAAATGTAACGTCATCCGAATTCATCCAGCACTTTGCCCATTGCAAAGTGTCTCCCTTTGCGGCGTACTCACTTTCATTTTGCAGCAACTTCGTTATAGCTGCTTCTTCAGACTTCTGGTCAACTGGTATTTTGCAATATGCCAATGAAAAAATTGATATTGCAAGAAATAATGCGGGCTTCATGATTTTTAATTTTTAAATTATTTAATCTAATTATTTTTCTCGCGTATCCTTACGGTAAACACTCGCACGAGTGGTGTCTTTCAGGAAAATCATATTCCGTGTTATCTGCCTGCCTTGATATAACTCCATCCCTGCTTTTGCTTCTGTACTATCTCACCAATACCGTCCGGCACTGTTTCCACACCCGGCAGCAGATCTGATGTTGTGAGGTGATGAGCCTTTAACGCCACTGCGCACACGCGGAAAGCAATATTCTTGTTTTTGGCAAGCTCCTTTACCTGTTCTGACACGGTTGATTTACCGGCTGTCACCATCGATAAAGATTGCCCATAAAATACCACTTCCAATTTCGCATCCGGGTTCCCCTTACTGATTCCATTCAGCCAGCGCAGTACACTTTGATGATCAGTAGTGTCTCCACTTGTCAGGTCAAACACTACTTTGTAATCTTTGGTTTGAGCGAACACATTTTGTTTTTGCGACAGTGCAAACATTGTAGTTGCAAATGCAAGTATGAATAAATTCTTTTTCATGATTTGTTGCTTTATTGATGTTTCTTTTTTCTTTCATTGACGATAGGTTCAAAAGGCCCGTACTTATGCTGTAGTTCAGAAAAGGTATCAGCATAAGGCCCGAAAGGATGGTCGATGGCTTTCTTACTGATATCCGGCCAGTCGCCCGGAAATTCTTTATGCGGCCTGGGCATCGAATTAATGTAGGCTGCTACATCCCAGCATTCTTCATTGGTGAGTTGGCTCTTGCCATGAGTGACCCCAAATGGCATGTTGTTTTTGACAAAACCTGCCAGCCTGCTAATACGATACATACCTGCCGAAGTATTGAAACTGCCCTGGCCCCACAATGGCGGGTAATACAGCGTGGAGTCCACGCTGTATCCGCCATTGCCATTGGCACCGTGGCACAGTCGGCACTTTGCTATAAAGACCCTTTTTCCTTTTATGGTATCAGCAGCCCTTTGCAAATACGGAAGCTGTTCGATCCTTGCATTGAGTGGTTTCACTTTTGCCGGCACATCCTTGCCAAGCCATAGTATGTAGGCCACAATCGCTTTCATTTCACGGCTTGCGGTATCCAGCGCTTTCCCATTCATACTTCGTATCATACAATCATTCACCCGGAATTGGATTGTTTCGGGATGGCCGCTTCTTTCTCTGAATAAAGGGTAGTTGGCAGCCACACCCAAAAAATTAGCACTGTACGCATCTGGTTTTGCGCCTGCTTCCAAATGACAGTTCTGACAATTCAATTGGTTTGATAGGTGCGCTATCTTTCCTTCAGGCCCCAGGTACGTTCGGGTATTCGCTATGAGTTCCCTGCCATATCGTATCAATGCTGCCTGTGGCAACTGACTGAGTTGAGAAGTGTCCGGAGGAAGATACATAGCTGTGTTTTGTAGTGTATCCGTTGCCGTTATATCATGCTCACGTTGATTGTTTGCATTGCATGAGGAAATCATTGTCGTGAGGGTACTGGCAACAATGATTACCATTCCCGATCTCCACAAAGTATTTTTGATAAAAGTCATCTTATCATCCAGCGAATAATAATAAAAAACTATTTACCGGGTGCATTAGAAATCAGATAGCAACCAGATGTCAATTCCTTTTGGTATTCCGGTCGGTGATGGACACTGACCGGTAGCGGTTCCTACAGGCGGGTGTCTTCACCCGCCAGCGACATCCGAATGCTTTCGGGTTTGGAATACACCCTATTTACCTGACAAAGCAATAACCACAACCTTTCTCCTGCGCACGCCCAACAGCCCATACGCCTGAAGGAACAATATGAATGCCGGGCAATACACCTGCTACCCATTCCTTATACGTTTCAGCAGCATTACCCGAATCGCCGGCAGCAACCGCACTTATTACCGTCAGGGCTGCATTACATACCAGGAATTGCACACCGCTTTCCTGCAATTCGTTAATACCTATTTTCACTTCGCCAATTCCGGGAAATTTATAGGCACCGGGAGCCGGCTTCCAATAAGGATTTGTGGTAGCGATTTGCTTCGTATTCTCATCATTAATCTTAAACATTTCACCAAACTTGTATTTTTCCCAAAGAGAACCGTTCAAGGCAAAAGGTATTGCTTCGTGCCTTAGGACCACTACTACGCTGCAATTGTGGGCCGGAGTGCCGGTAGCTTCATTGGTAAGCAGAAACACCCGTGGCCATGCGAAGGGAAACTGGTGGTGCGGCTCTGTAACATCATACACGATTCGGTGTTTGCCTTTGATATTCTTCATCCAGTCTTCAGGATCATCATTTTCCAATTCGCTAATTCCGGCAGTAGCATGAAGAGGAGTGGCAATGGCGGCAGTACCAATAACTGCAGCACCCAATGCCATTGATTGCAGAAACTTTCTGCGGGGTTGTGCATTTAAAGTCGACATAAAAATTAGAGTTAAAGATTGAAAGAATTCATTGTCACTCATGGTATCATCGGCAGTAATTGATGGTGCTTTCATGGTTGACAGTGGTGCCTCTCACCACCCGGAGTTTCATAAGAAAGCAACCTCCGATGGCTATCGGATCTGAAATGCATCCTCAATCCCTTAGGTATTATTCAAAAAAATTATCAGAATGCTCTATTGAATTACACTCAATTCCCCACCTTTATTCTTCGTATTTCATTTGGAACCAGTCCGTGAGCTTCCTTGTGTGTTTCAATCACTGATTCCGAATTATCTGCTTCAGACAGGCAGAGTACCACTTCTGATTTTTCATTCACCCAGTAGTTAACAAAATTCACTCCATGCTTGCCCTGTACTGCAAGGTCTTTCTTATGTGCATCTGCCACCGCTGCAGCATTTACTTTTCCTGCACCTAATCGGTGAATATCGAGGAAGAATTTTTTATTCCCGGTCAAAGCTGCTGCTTCACCACCAACTACTTCGATCGCATAATCAGGTAGCAACCCATGTGCTTCTGCATGAGTTTTTCTAATATTACCGGAATCGGGTGAAGATGAAAGACAAT